>JBOGTO010000468.1:0-9157 GCA_050695155.1 Ktedonobacteraceae bacterium | reverse complement strand
GCTTTGTGTGTCCCCGCCAGTCTTTTTATTCTGCCACTATACCTGCTTCCTCAAATTCTTCTTCGCTTACTTCGCGTAAATCTTCAGGGCGATCCAGGCGGTCGAGGAAGAGAATGCCGTCGAGGTGATCGATTTCGTGCTGGAGGACGCGCGCGTACCAGCCCTCGGCGCGCACACGCACCGGCTTGCCGCGCACATCCTGCCCCTTGACCACAACCGAAGTGGCGCGCCGGATGTTATCACCCGCGTAGCCGGGGATACTCAAGCAGCCTTCGGTGCCGTGTCCTTCGCCCTCGGCCTTGACGATTTCAGGATTGAACAACGCGACTTTGTTTTCTTCATACTCGGCCACGAACACGCGAATGGACAGCGCGACTTGCGGAGCCGCCAGTCCAGCGCCATGCGCGGCGTGCATGGTCTCGAACATATCGTCAACCAGCTTCTGCATAGAGGCATCGAAACGATGCACCTTTTTGGCTTTCTGCCGCAGTATCGGGTTTTCCGATGTAATAATTTTGTGAATTGCCATACGATCTTTTCTCACCAAATGGTACGATAAATGGACAAGATAAACTGAACACAATAAACCGAATCGGACGCGATTTATCGCGTTCCTACAGGATGCCGTTGTTTATAATCGATTATATCGTATCATATTAGACATGAACATGCTAGAGAGTATCGCGGCTTTTATCGAGCAACATGCTTTGTTTCCGTCAGGCGGAGAAGTGATTGTAGCCGTTTCGGGCGGAGCCGATTCGCTTTGCCTGCTGCACATGTTGCGGCAACTGTGCGGGCCGGGCAAACGCTACCCCGCCATCCATTTACACGCCGCGCACCTCAATCATCAATTGCGAGGTGAGGCTAGCAAGCAGGATGCGGCAGCCGTCGCAAGCATCGTCAGCGCGTGGGGCCTGCCATTCACCGGCGGCGCTATCGATGTTCCGGCGCTGGCTCGCAGCCAACATCGCTCTATCGAGGACGCGGCACGGCTGGCGCGTTATCGCTTTCTACGCGAGGTGGCGCAGGGACGGCCTATCGCCGTTGCGCATCATGCTGACGACCAGGTAGAGACGCTGTTGTTACACTACTTGCGCGGAAGCGGCCTGGCCGGCATGGTGGGAATGCAGCCGCGCCAGGGCGACATCATTCGCCCTCTGTTGGGCGTTACCCACACGCAAACGGTGGATTATTGCCAGCAACACGGCATCGAGCCAGTAGAAGATTTGAGCAACGCCGACCCGGCCTATACGCGCAACCGCATCCGTCACCAATTGCTGCCACTCATGGAATCGATCAATCCCGGTTTTCGCGCCACGCTCTTACGCAGCGCCGCCGTGATGCGCTCCGATTTTGACTATATCGAGGCACAGGTTGATGCCCACTGGCCCCAGGTTATCGCCTCTGAGCAAAAAGATACCATCACCTTACAGCTTGTGAGGCTGGCAGAGTTACCTGTAAATCTACAAAGGCATTTATTGCGGCGCGTCACGGCCCATCTATGCGGCGGTCAATCGCCATTGGAGCCGCGTCACTACGCACTGATCGAGCAACTATTGCAGGGTCAGGCGGACAGGCAGGCGCGCGCGCTCGATTTGCCGCAAGGTTTGCGCGTAACTCGCGTTTTGCATAATGCGACTTTTGAACGTCAACATGATAACGGTTTAATTGATGGAGGCAAAAAATCGCCTCTCTCCAACGCTGGGGAAGAGATGGAGTTGCCCATTCCAGGCGAAGTTGTTGTGCCGGGGACAACGTGGATTGCCAGAGCCGAAATGCTTGCGGATGACCTGCAAGAAAGGGTGAAAGAGGCGCTGCACCGCGAGGATTGGGCGCAAGTGTGGCATTTGCTGCCTGCGAGCCGTTATGTTGTGTATATAGATGCAGCCCGCGCCGGTAGTGTTTTGCAAGTGCGCACCCGGCGTCCCGGTGATCGTTTGCAACCACTGGGTATGCTTCATGAAAAAAAAGTGCAGGATGTGCTGGTGGATAAGCGCATCGCCCGTCCAGTGCGCGACTCTATCCCCCTCTTTTTTTCAGCATCTCACTGTATCTGGCTGGCGGGCGTGGCTCTCGATGAGCGGGTGCGTCTAACAAGCAAAACCGAACGTATAATACGTCTATGTATCATTCCAGCGTAATCAAAAATAAGAATACCAGGCGGGAGCAAATTCAAAAGGAGAGAACATGCACGAAGACATCGAAGAGATACTGTTACCATCTGAAATCATCCTGGCTAAAGTTGAGGAATTGGGCAAGCTTATCACGGCTGATTACCAGGATAAGAACCTGCTATTACTTGGCACGTTGAAAGGGGCGGTACCGTTTATCGCGGATTTAGCGCGCGCCATTGATTTGCCTCTGGAGATCGATTATATGGCCGTCTCCAGTTATGGCAACAGCACCGAGTCGAGCGGCGTGGTACGCATCCTCAAAGACCTGGAAGGGCCGGTGCAACAAAAAAACGTACTCATCGTAGAGGATATCGTCGATAGCGGTCAGACGCTGCATTATTTAATGGACGTTTTGCGCCAGCGCAGACCGAAGAGTTTGCGCGTCTGCGCACTGCTCGACAAGGGGCGGGAGCGCGTCAAGCCCGTCGAGCTTGACTACACCGGCTTTCAAATACCCGACCGCTTTGTAGTAGGCTACGGCCTGGACTACGCTCAATTGTATCGCAACCTGCCCTATATCGGCATCTTGAAACCGTCGGTCTACGAAGAGCAGACAGGCCGACCTGAGACCTTCCACAAGAGTCCGGCGGAAGATCACTAGAAAGAATTTTATGCCATGACAGCAGTTGGCGTGATTGGCAGCGGCGCATGGGGAACCACCCTGGCCCTCCTGCTGGCAAACAAAGGGATGGAAGTAACACTGTGGGAACACCTGCCCGAACGCGCCCTTGCCATACAGCAAAGCCGCGAAAATACGCTGTTCCTGCCCGGCTTCCATTTCCCGGACAACCTGCATGTCACCTCCGACATTGCGCGGGCGACGCAAGATAAGCGCCTATTGCTCTTTGTGACACCTTCGCAGCGTATGCGCGAAAATGTGCGCCTGCTCGCGCCCTATCTCGGCTCCGACGCACTGTGCCTGAGTTGCAGCAAAGGTATCGAGGTCGGCAACCTCAAACGCATGACCGAGGTTATCACGGATGAGATTCCCTCTGCCGCCAACCGTATTGCGGCGTTGAGCGGCCCCAATATTTCGTTAGAAATTGCGCGGGGTCAACCGACTGCCGCAGTCGTGGCAGCCACCCGCGAAGAGGTGGCTGTGCGTATCCGCGATATGGTAAATACGCCCCTCTTTCGCATCTACACCTCAAATGACGTGATAGGCGTGGAGTTGGGCGGAGCGTTGAAAAACATTATCGCCATCGGCGCGGGTTTCAACGAAGGGATGCAGTATGGCGAAAATGCCAAAGCCGCCTTCATCACGCGCGCCCTGGCGGAGATCGCGCGCCTGGGTATAGCGGCGGGCGCGCAGCCGCTTACCTTCATCGGGCTGGCAGGCATCGGCGACCTGATTGTTACGTGCGCCAGCCCGCTCAGCCGCAACCAGCAGCTTGGCCGTCGCCTCGCAGCTGGCGAAAAGCTAGAAGACATCCTGGCATCCACGCATAGCGTCGCCGAGGGTATTTATACGACGAGGGCTGCTCTGCAACTGGCGAAACGCTATAACGTTGAATTGCCCATCACGCAGCAACTCAGCCTGGTGCTTTTCGAGGGACTTGACCCTCGAAAAGCAGTGCCAGAGCTGATGATGCGCGGGCCCAAAAGCGAAATGGAGTGGAGGCGTTAAATCACCCGTAGCAAATGGTATTCCCTGGCCCCTTTGCGCATGACAAGGTACTGTCCCTCGATCAAAAGCGAGCGGTCAAGCAGGGTTTGCGCATCGGAGACGCGGCGGTTATTGACATAGATGCCGCCTCCCTCGATCAAACGGCGAGCCGCGCCGCGCGAGGTGGCATAGCCACAGGCAATTACCGCGTCCACTATGGGGAATCCGTCGCCCTCGAAGTTTGTCGCTGGCAGGTCGCTGGATGGCACATCCGCGAAGATGTCCAGCACATCGCGCGCGTCCAGGTCGGCGATTTCGCCACCAAACAAGACTTGCGACGCCTGCATGGCTTTGCGCAGTTCGTACTCGCCATGCACCATGCGCGTCACTTCCTGCGCCAATCGTCGCTGTGCCGCGCGCTTCTCCGGCGCGCTCAATGTAGCGGCCTCCAGTTCCGCGATTTCGGTTTGGTTAAGCATGGTGAAGAATTTCAGATATTTCACAGCGTCGCGGTCATCGGTATTGATCCAGAACTGGTAGAAGCGGAACGGCGAGGTGAGGCTGGCATCCAGCCAGATCGTCCCGGCCTCCGTCTTGCCGAACTTGACGCCTGCCGAGGTCGTTACCAGGGGGAAGACCATGCCGTAGCCACGCGCGCCGCGCAACTTGCGGATCAGTTCGGTGCCAGCCACAATATTGCCCCACTGGTCGCTGCCGCCCATTTGCAACGCGCAGTGATAGCGATCATACAACTCCAGGAAATCGTAGGATTGCAGCAGCATATAGCTGAACTCGGTGAAAGATATGCCATCGCCCTGCTCATAGCGACGTTTGACCGACTCTTTCGCCAGCATGTAGTTGACGGTGAAATGCTTGCCCACGTCGCGCAGGAAATCCACCATGCTGATATTCGTCAGCCAGTCCGCGTTATTCACCAGCATGGCCGGATTGCTCTTATGCTCAAAGTCCAGGAAGCGGCCAAGCTGCCCGCGTATACCCTCAACATTGAAAGCGATCTGTTCTTTTGAAAGCAACTGGCGTTCCAGCGTCTTGCCGCTGGGGTCGCCAATCATGCCCGTGCCACCACCCACCAGCGCGATAGGCTTATGACCATACTGTTGCAGCCGCACCAGTTGCATAATCTGCACCAGCGAGCCGACATGCAAACTCGCAGCAGTCGGATCAAAGCCGATATAGCCGGTCATAGACTCTTTCAACAACGCTTCATGCAGCCCCTCGGAGGCATCATACAGCATTCCTCGCCACTGAAACTCTTCGTAAATGTCCATTCTGTAACTGTTCCTCGTCCATTTTGTAGGATACAATGATTGCAGCGCCTATTGTAGCAGTTGACAACGATGGGGGCAAGCCCGATGTGAATCGGCGTAAAGCCTGTTCCTGTCATTCTGAGCGCAGCCTGTTCCTGTCATTCTGAGCGCAGCGAAGAATCTCTGGCCGAACTGCACGCAGATTCTTCGCTGCGCTCAGAATGACAGGGAGGAGGAATGACAGGACGAAATGTAGCACGATAGGACGAACCTACTGACATACCGTTGTCACAATCATCGTGTACAATTATGCATAACGATATGTAATGCTGAACTTCGCTACATTTGCAAGGAGGAAAACATGAAAGTTTTGTTTGTTGCCGGATTCGGGCCGGTTGTACCAGATATGCAAGCCAGCCAGGCATTCTATGGGAAGGCATTGGGATTGCCTTTTGAGGGTGACGAATCATATCTTTACACGCACGAAATTGATGGCGTGAAGCATTTCGCGCTATGGCCTCTTAGCGCTGCTGCCCAATCTTGTTTCGGAACAGATACATGGCCGGAGCATCTACCTGTACCGCAAGGCTGGATCGAGTTTGATGTTGAGGATGTTGCGGCAGCGACAACGGAGCTAGAAAACAAGGGCTACCGTGTGCTGCTCGCGGTAAAGCAAGAGCCGTGGGGTCAAACGGTCACTCGCCTTTTAGGGCCAGAAGGCTTGCTCGTGGGCATCACCTATACACCGTCCCTGAAATAAAAAGGAGTTTTAGCTTCATGGAACGACAAAACTTCGCTACAGGCACACCCTGGGAACCCATCGTCGGCTATTCGCGAGCCGTGCGCCTGGGCAACACTATTCATGTATCAGGCACTACCGCTACTGATGCTAATGGGCAGGTTGTCGGTATTGACGATCCCTACGCACAGGCGGTGCAGACCCTCAAAAACATCGAGTCCGCGCTGCAACGGGCAGGTGCCGGCCTCAAAGACGTGGTGCGCACGCGCATATACGTTCTCGATATTGAACGAGACTGGGAGCAGGTCGGCAAGGCGCATGGCGAATTCTTCGGCCACATTCGCCCCGCCACCAGCATGATCGAGATCAAACGCCTGATCTCCCCCGACATGCTGGTCGAAATCGAAGCCGAGGCGATTATAGCATCAGCATCGCATCCCCAAAGCTGAAGAAGCGGTATCGCTCGCGTATGGCTTCTTGATATACTTTTTCGATCAGGTCCTTGCTGGCGAACGCACTCACCAGCAACAGCAGAGTGGAGCGCGGCAGGTGAAAGTTGGTAATCATGGCATCTACCGCCTGGAAACGATAGCCGGGCGTGATGAACAGGCGCGTCGCGCCGTGATAGGGGCGAATCTGTCCATCGTTGAAAGCCGCTACGCTCTCCAGCACGCGCACCGCCGTCGTGCCAACCGCGAAGACTCGCCCACCTGCTCTGCGCGTCTCATTGATGAGGTCAGCCGTTGGTTGGTCCAGGTCAATCTCTTCGCTGTGCATTTTATGCTCGCGGAAATCCTCCACGTCAACAGGCCGGAAGGTGTCCAACCCCACATGCAGCGTCACAAAACCGATGCGCACGCCCTGCCCGCGCAGTTCGTCCAGCAAGTGCGGCGTGAAGTGCAATCCGGCAGTAGGCGCGGCAGCCGAGCCGCTGATACGCGCGTAGACGGTCTGATAGCGTTCCGGGTCTTGCAACGTCTCGTGAATATACGGCGGCAGCGGCATACGGCCTAGCCTGTCGATGCGCTGACGGGCGGTTTCATTTGAGCCTGATGCATCGAGTCCGTTTACCCCAAAACGCACGATGCGCCCACCTGCGTCGGTACGTTGCAATATTTCTCCGCGCAGCGATTCCACGCTATTCTCGTCGCTAAACACGATATGCGACCCCGCGCGCAGGCGTCGTCCTGGACGCACCAGCGTCTCCCAGTGGTCAGGTCCGAGATCAGGACGCTCTGAAAGAAGTAATACTTCTACCGCGCCGCCCGTTTCGGCGCGATGACCTAAAAGACGCGCCGGGATAACACGGCTCTGGTTGGCGATCAGCAGATCACCGGGGCGCATATACGCGCCGATCTCATGAAAGTGGCGATGCTCCATTGTACCCGTCGCGCGATGCAGCACGAGCAGGCGCGATGCGTCACGCGGCTCGATAGGCGTTTGCGCGATGCGTTCCTGGGGCAGCTCGTAATCGAAATCGCTGATGTTGTAAGTTGTACGCTCTAACATTCCTTACTCTTCCGGCGGACATTTGTGCAGTTCCAGAGTGATACTTTGCAGCGTCGATTGAAGGCCCTTGATTACATTGCTGATTACAATGGGATTTGCCACGCCTTCGTCCTCCGCTTCACGCTCTTCCTCTCTCAATTGCCGCAATTCTTCTTCTATACGCGCGTGCAGTTTGCGCAACTGGCTGCATCTATCGTTAGCGCCTGGCATATATCATTCTTCCTTTCTCAGGCTTTTGCTTGCCCTATTGTACAATACGCTGGCTACAGGTCAACATACCCTTATCACGTTCCTGTCGTCTTGCAGTTCCAGGACGAAGGCTGGGAAATCTTCAAGGGCGAGTTCGAAGTTGTTGAACCAGGCTTCTCCGGTCGAGAGAAATTCGCGCACCATCGCAGTATATTCTGCTCCAAAGTCGAGCGAGGGTTTGACGAGTCGAAGTCCTTCACAGTTATGCATGTGATATGGCCTCTTGTTTTTCCAGGGCGACGCAAGCGCCCCCATCCCTACATGAGGAAATTCGCGCGCTGATGAATACTACCAATCAAAGTCGGCCATGTCATTCTTCGCTGCGCTCAGAATGACAGCTTACTACCGATCTTGGTCGTTAATGTTCATTAGGGGCGGGGGCGGTGTGGATGATGGGGCGCTTGCGCCGCCCTTGTCCCTACATTTTACGTCGTTGCATCATCACCTTTTTCGGGCGTTACCGTTTGCCACAAACCCGGCCCTAATCCGTTGCCGCCTTGTGGCGCGTCCAGCCCCAGGTGTTTGTAGGCGAGGCGCGTGGTGATGCGGCCACGCGGGGTGCGCGCGATGAAGCCCAGTTGCAACAGGTAGGGTTCGTAGACATCCTCGATGGTTTCGGAGTCTTCGCTAGTGCTGGCGGCCAGCGTGTCCAGGCCGACGGGACCACCGTCGAATTTCTGGATGATGGTCAGCAGCAGGTTGCGGTCGGTCTGGTCGAGGCCGATGTGATCGACTTCCAGCGCGTCCAGGGCTGCCTGGGCTACCTCGCGTGTGATGATGCCGTCGGCGCGCACCTGGGCATAGTCGCGCACGCGCTTGAGCAGGCGGTTGACGATACGCGGGGTGCCGCGCGCCCGGCCCGCTATCTCTTCGATGCCCTCCTCGTCGGCTGGAACCTTGAGGATGCGCGCCGAACGTGTCAGGATTTGTTTGAGCGCGGCAGGCTCGTAGTATTCCATGCGGTAGATCGCCCCGAAGCGGTCGCGCAATGGAGCAGTCAGCGAGCCGACGCGCGTGGTGGCTCCTACGACGGTGAATGGTGGCAGGCTGAGGCGCAGGGAACGCGCGCTCGGCCCCTTGCCGATCATCACATCCAGCGCGAAATCTTCCATCGCTGAATACAGGCGTTCCTCGACGGCGCGGCTCAAACGGTGTATCTCGTCGATGAACAGCACTTCGCCGGGCTGCAAGGCCGTCAGGATGGAGGCCAGGTCGCCCGCGTGTTCAATAGCCGGGCCGGAGGTGGTGCGCAGGTTGACGCCCATTTCAACGGCGATAATGTTGCAGAGCGTGGTTTTGCCGAGTCCCGGCGGACCATACAACAACACATGATCTACCGACTCGCTGCGCCTGCGCGCCGCTTCCAGCAGGATGCTCAGGTTATCCTTGATCTTCTCCTGCCCGATGTATTCCCTCAGGTTGCGCGGGCGCAAACTGCCCTCGATGGCCTGCTCTTCTTCACTCATCTTTGGCGAGACGAGGCGGTCGCTCATTTTCTGCTCCTGCCTTTGAAACTGGTGTTCTATGATTTCCTGTAGACATTATATCAAAGTTGAGAGCATAGATCAATCAAAAAACGGGAGATTCTTCGCTGCGCTCAGAATGACAGGCC
>JBOGTO010000467.1:0-3820 GCA_050695155.1 Ktedonobacteraceae bacterium | reverse complement strand
CTTTTACATCGCCCTGTAGTCGGGAGAAAATAGCCTTGACACAATCAGGCATCCGCATATAATTAGTCTATATTACTTCTGGTACAACTGAAATACGGTGTACCCGTAGAAATGGACTGCCACATGCCTGAAATCGCTGAAAATGCTCCTGTGCAAGAGTCCGTGCGTAAGCATAAGCGCAGGCGCAGAATTCTCATTTTTTGTGTGGTGAGCCTGTTAAATGTGGGATTACTGGCGTTACTTTTGACACAATTGTTGACGCCAACATCAAAATCCGGCGCGGACCCTCTTATCGGCCATCCTGCGCCGGAATTTTCGCTGGCTATGCCGCACTCCTCCAGCGATTCGGGTAAGCTCTCGCTTTCAAACTTTAAGGGCAAGGCGGTTGTTTTGAATTTCTGGGCTTCGTGGTGCGCGCCCTGCATGGAGGAGTCACCATTGCTAGAACGTACCTGGAAGCAAATGCAGGCACAGGGTAAAGATGTCGTCTTTGTGGGGATTGACTTTCAGGAAACAAGCAACGCAGCCACTGGCTTTCTACAGCAATACGGCATTACCTACCCAACTGCGCTCGATGCGAGTGGTGCGGCTGCCAACAAATATGGCATCACATCTTTGCCTGATACCATTTTCATCGACAAAAATGGGACGGTTATCAGCAAAGTGTCACGGGAGATAACCGCCCCGGTCCTATCGAGCAACCTGAAATTGATTGTATAAGCCACACATCAGACACGGAAAGCGGCGCGTACATTGCGATCCAGCAGCAGGTAAAGCAGGATAATCAGCGAAATTATCAGGTCGCCGATATGCCGCGAGCCATTGTTGGTAAGCCCAAAAATGTCATTCACAATGCTGATAACTTCCAGTATCACTGCCGTCCAGTATGCCCAGGGCCGCAGATTCCATAGCCCCCACGCCAGAATCAGGGAGAGGATGCCCAGGATGAGGGGTATCCATCCCACGAAAAAGATAAAGCCAGCCCCTGTCACTCCTCCCGCCAGAACCGCAGTTAGCCCGATGATAATCAACAACACGCCATTGATACCCAGCAGGATCGAGATAATGGTGACTCCCAGCGGACGCCTCATGTTATCCTCCAACCGCAAAAAGGCTAGCTATGACGTTACAGGCGGGAGATAACTCCCGCCTCAATGATACACTACAGCTTAGCTGCTTTCAAACCATGTAGGGACCAGCCAGCTTTGTTATGGCAACGCAGCGTTGGTATACGCCTGTGAAACGTCCGCGACGGGCGGGATGATCTTCATGGCGACCAGGAATTGCGTCATTGATTGCCAGGTCGCGCTATCATTATAGCCCGGCGGGTTCTGGCCGCTTCCCTGCCAGATGGGGATGGTAGCCTGCAACACCGTAGTCGCGTTATCGACATTCAAGCCGGGAATAAAGCTCTGACTGATCGAAACGGCCTGGGAGGGATTGGCGATAACATCGCGCAGACCTTGCAGCGTGGCCTTCACAAAAGCTTTGACCGTCTGTGGCTGGTTACGCAGCGTATCCTCGGTGGTAATTAGACCATTAGAGACCAGTGGCTGATAATCAGAGACGTTGAAGGTACGCACGGCCAGGCCCTGCTTTTGCAGTTGCAACGGCTCGTTATTGGAATAGCCGACAACTGCGTCGAAGCGATGAGCCAGCAGGGCCGTTACTTGCGTGAAGCCGATGGACGAGACATGCACATCTGAAAATGACAGGTGCGCGGAGTTCAGCAGAGCCAGCAGCCCTACATAGGTTGCGCCAAACTGCCCCGGCTCACCGATGGTATGGCCTTTGATGTCGGCCAGGGTGTGAATAGGTGAGCTAGCCGGTACGATCAGGCTAACCGGGTAACGCTGGTAGATGGTTGCTACAGTGACCACCGGCAGGTTTTTGCTGCGCGCCACCAGTTCTTCATCGCCGGTGGCAAAGACGAAGGTATCATGACCGAGCGCCAGCGAGCCGATCAGGTCGTTCACAAAGCCATGATGAAAGGTCACATTCAGCCCGGCAGCTTTGTAATAACCTTTGCTTTGCGCGACATAAAAAGGCGAAAACTGAATATCCGGGATATAACCAAAGGCGATGGACACATTGGTCAAATGGCCGGACGTGGGCGCGGAAGTAGTATTACTTCCCCCGGTTGTATTTGAGCTACCACAGGCAGCCAGCGTGAATGACAACAGGGCCACCAGCATGAGCAAGGACGCGAAAAAGGGCAAGCGATGACGAGTATGCATCGGTATTTCTCTCCAATTCATGTATGTGAGTGTGAATCAGTAAATTCGGTTCGCCAGTTTTGTCAACGCCCAGGCAAAGCCGTAATACAGAGCAGCCAGGACAGCCATCACGCACAGGGTCGCAAACAGCAGAGCGCTATCGAACTGATTACGCGCCGATAGGACCAGCGAGCCAAGCCCCTGATCTCCCTGGTTGATAAATTCGCCGACGATGGCTCCCACAATCGAAAGCGTAAGTCCGGTGCGTATCGCGGCCATGATGGCCGGCGAAGCCAGCGGGAACTCGATACGGGCGAACATCGGCCAACCGGACGCGCCTTCCACGCGCGCGGCATCCACCAGGCTGTGATCGATGGTCTGGAAACCCAGCGCGATGGTAATCACCATCGGGAACAAGACCACCAGCATACACAGGATGAAGATGGGGATAAAGCCATAGCCGAACCACAGGCTGAGCAGTGGATAGATCACAACAGCCGGAATAGCCTGGCCCGCCGCGAGATACGGCTGGACGGTGGCGGCGAAAAGACGCGATTTCGCAACGCCATATCCCAGGGGCAAGGCAATCACCAGCGCGAGAGCAAATCCCAGCAGGCTTTCCTCGATTGTCACCAGCGCATTGCTGAAAAACAATCCTGATGTGATGCCGGCGGTTAAGCTGGAAAATGTATCGCCGGGCGCGGGCAAAATCAGGTTGCTGACATGCCTGTAAGCGATGAACCAGCCCGCCAGCAAGAAAAGGGCGAGCAGGATAGGTGGAGCGATCAACAGCACGCGCTGTATTACGGCCTGCGTTGCCTGCCGACGCTGAATGACAGGATCGCGTGATCTGCGCGACCCCTCAACTGGCCTTGTGGTGTCTGTGTCCAGCGCCAGTTTTTCCGACATAGTCGTCTTTACACTCATTTACTTCCCTCAGTCTTAACTACCGACCGCCTTTCCAAAAAGGTAAAAAGAACGGTCAATTCAACTGATCCTGGGAGGCTTGTGAGGGAGACAAAAGGAGAGCAATACGGAGTAGCCCACCCCATGAAGGGATAGACCTATTACCCTGCCGCTGTTGAGCGACAGAGTATACAGAATCCGCCTGTATGCTAAACCTTCTCCCATCCGGACTATACCGTCGGCTTCGGCTTTGCACCGAATCTGTCGCACAGTTGCCAATCACTATAACATGACAACAAAGCGGCTCGCGGGCTTGGTGAACGTGAACATAAACGCACCTTACCGCCGGTCGGGAATTGCACCCTGCCCCGAAGGTCTCTACGCATAGTATGGCATATTTTACAGGGCAATTGCAAGAGGAGTTAGCAGAGAGCATGGCGACCGCAAGGGTCGCTGTATGGTTTACCCACCTCGTGACCGGAAAGGAGTCCTGACATCGTAGCCTGGCGCGGAAAGGAGCAAAAGCGGTACACTCCTGGCAGAAGAATGATCTATCAGCCAGGAGGAACCATCATGGAAGCAGTATACTACGCAGCGCGCGCCAATTTGCGTCGCTTGCTGGGGCAGGAGGCGCACTGGACGCACCAGCAGTATGCAGCGGCGCTGGGCATGTCGCGCGGCTGGGTCAAGAAATGGAA
>JBOGTO010000466.1:0-6988 GCA_050695155.1 Ktedonobacteraceae bacterium | reverse complement strand
CAGAGTCGAATGATGTGCCATCATCGCTGGTGACGGTATGCGGCGCGCCGGTGTTGTTGGTCCAGGTGATGGTTGTTCCCACTTTGACCGTGATGGTAGCCGGGCTAAATGCGAAGGTGCTGTTGGTGACAATCGAAACCGCCATTGTAGGACCTGATGGCGCGGCTGTTGCCGTCGTGCCGGTCGTAGGAGTCGGTGTATTGCCAGCAGGTACGGTAGTTGGTGTATTACCGGCCTGCGTAGGAGTTGGTGTAGTGCCGGTGGTCGTTGTTCCGCCACAGGCCGCCAGCACGATCATCATGGCGAATGCCAGCAGGACGAACCATGCGCGACCGCCGCGCCGTTTAGCTTGAGTAGCTATGGGTGTGTTCAAATGCATTGCTTTCCTCTTTTGTATGTATGTTGAAACTCGAGAGAGCAGGAGACATACCATCTGTACTGCTGTGCTATCAGCAGCGAGGGAGAGTTGACCTGTCAATCGGATTATTTCTGATGTTAAATACGCAATAGAGTTACTTTGCTTATGTCTCCCTCTATTGCCAGTATATTTTCAGAGGCATGATTGCGTATGCGCAAGATTACCCATTTTGCGCTCTTGTAATCCCTGGGCCGAGAACGTACACTTTAGGCATAGATCGACTGTCACGTCATGCCAGACCAGAAAGGACGGCTTCGGTGATGGATTTTGAACTACCGGAAGAACATCAACTTGCTTATGAAAGCGCCTACGCCTTTGCGCAGGATGAGATTAGACCCCATAATGCTGAAATTGAGCGCACCGACGAGTTTCCGCCCTGGATCTGGAAACGCCTGGCCGAGCAAGGCTACACAGGTATCGCGGTGCCGGAGGAGTATGGCGGCAGCGGCGGCGATTTCCTGATGGCCGCCCTGGTCGCGCGTGCCATCGGCAGAGCCAACAGTGGCATATCCATGTCATTTGGGGCGCATCTGAATTTGTGCGCGCATAACATTTTGCGCAATGGCACCGAACAGCAAAAACGCAAATACCTGCCCGGCCTCACCAGCGCGGAGTTGATCGGCGGATTGGGGCTAACCGAGCCGAACGCTGGTTCCGACGCTATGGGCATCCAGACCAGCGCGCGCGAAGTCGCAGGCGGCTACGTACTCAATGGCACTAAAGTCTTCATCACCAACGGGCCAATAGCGGACGTGTTGATCGTCTACACCAAGACGCACCCGGAAGCGGGCAGTCGCGGTATCACCGCTTTCATCTTTGAAACGAACACTCCCGGCTATCATGTGGCGCGCAAGCTAGAGAAACTGGGAATGCACGGTTCGCCTACTGGCGAACTGGTCTTCGAGGATGCCTTTGTGCCATATGAAAACGTGCTTGGCAAGGTGAACGAAGGGTTCAGGGTCGTCATGAGCGGGCTGGACCTGGAACGCGCCTTCTTCGCCGTTAGCATGGTGGGTGGCATCGAAGCCGCGCTGGAAGTCTCCCTGAAATATGCTAAAGAACGCTACCAGTTTGGACAGCCCATCGCCAATTTCCAGCTCATTCAGGCCAAGCTAGCCGACATGTACACCGACCTGGAAGCGGCCAAATTGATGGCGCATCGCTGTATGTGGCTGGCGCAGCAGGGCAAACGTGTCAGCAAAGAGGCTGCTTCGGCGCTGCTCTTCGCGGCGCGCGCCGCCATGCGAGCCGCCGACGAAGCCCTGCAAATTCATGGCGGCTGGGGCTATCTGACCGATTTTGAGGTTGAGAAGATGTGGCGCAACGCCAAGCTGGGCGAGATTGGCGCAGGCACCAACGAGATACGCCAGTTGCTGATCGCGCGAGAACTGCTAGGCATGAGGTAGCATATCCATGAAATCTGTGCGTATTGCCGGGGGATTGGGCTTCTACGGCGACTCCTGGCGACCTGTGAAGGCAAGTATCGAGCGCGGCAATGTACAATACGTGGCCTCAGATCACCTGGCCGAACTGACGCTGGCGATTCTCCAGAAGGACCGCCAGCGCGATCCCAACCTGGGCTACACCCGCGACTTCGCCCCTATGCTGCTCGATCTACTTCCTATAGCCATTCCGCGCGGCGTGAAGTTTATCCTCAACGCGGGTGGGTTGAACCCGCTTGCAGCGCGCGAGGTGCTGTTGAACGCGCTGAAAAAGTCCGGCATCAAGCTGAAAGTGGGTGTGGTGCTGGGCGATTCGGTGTTGGAACGCTTCGACGAGTTACAGGCGGCGGGCGTCTCGCTGGCGCACATGGATACAGGCGCGGATATCGCGGCGGTGCGCGAGCGCATGGTTTTCGCCAGCGCTTACCTGGGGGCGCGTCCCCTTGTTGAAGCTCTGGATGCCGGAGCCAATATTGTGCTGACGGGGCGTGTAGCCGATGCCGCGCTCTTTCTCGCGCCCATCGTGCATGAGCTGGGCTGGCGTTGGGACGATTGGGATAAGCTGGCTCAGGGTATCGTGACCGGCCATTTGTTAGAATGCAGCGGGCAGGCTACCGGCGGCAATTTTGGCGGAAACTGGCGCGCCATGCCCGATTTAGCGCATATCGGCTATCCCATTGCCGAGGTGTGGGAAAACGGCGAGGTTGTCATCGGCAAGGCCCCTGGCACTGGTGGGCGCGTTACTTTTGATACGCTACGCGAACAGTTGTTATATGAAGTGCATGATCCCGCGCACTATATGACCCCCGATGTAGATGTCGATATGACGACGCTGCGCATGGAAGAGATCGGACTGGATAGCGTGCGCATTACCGGCGCAACCGGACGTTCCGCGCCCGAAACACTCAAGATTGTGGCGGGTTACGAAGATGGCGTGATGGGGCAGGCTATGATGGGCTATGCGTGGCCTGATGCGCTGGCAAAGGCGCAGGCGGCTGCCGAGATCACCCAGCAGCAGATGAAAGAAGTGGGTCTGAAAGCCGAAGAGATCGTTATCGAATATCTCGGTTACAACTCCATTCATGGCCCCCTGGCCGACTCCGCGCTCGTTGATGAACTGAACGAAGTCTACTTGCGTATCGCGGTACGCTGTGCTGATAAGCGCGAGGCGGCGAAACTTGGTCGTCTCTTCCCGCCGCTTGCCCTGAGTGGCCCGCCCTTTATCGGCGGCGCGGGAGGGATGATCGAACCACGCGGCCTGCTCGGCATCTGGCCTACGCTGGCGCGGCGCGACATCATCGAAGAATACGTGCGCGTAAGTGTAGAGGAGTCTTAGATGAAGAAACGACTCGTTGAGATGGCGCACGCCCGTTCGGGCGATAAGGGCAACAAGGCCGATATCAGCCTGTTTGCCTACGATCAGGCTAGCTACGACCTGTTCGCGCGCGAAGTGACGGCAGAACGTGTTAAAGAACACTTCAAAGGCATCATCACCGGCCATGTCGAACGCTACGAAGTCCCCAATGTGCTGGCCTTCAAATTCGTGCTGCATGGCGCGTTGAACGGTGGCGCGTCACGCTCTCTGCGCAGCGATGGATTGGGCAAATCGCTCTCGTCGGCCTTACTACGCATGGAAATCGAGGTGTGAAGCGGCCTCTGGCTTAGTTCTGGGTTACTGTGATCGAGTAACTGCCGGTATTATCGGCGTGGTCGCCATCGCAAACATTAAAAGTGAGCTGGCCTCCTGGCGCATCAATCTGGAATGTGTAGGAATGACTCGGATTGTAGGGAGGCAGCGAGACAAAGTTATCCGTAGCTTGACCATTGATGTTAAGCACCCAGCAAACAGCATGATAGGGCGTGTTTGGCGTACCTGCTTTATTGGTATAGACGTAAAATGCATCAGAGTACTGCGTTTGTGATGCCTGCCCCGTGCCACTGACCGAGATGGTAACAGTTCCATTATAAGAGTGAGTCGTTGCTACCCCGCTAGAGGTAAATGGTACGCCCAACGTTTCTGTGACTGGCACAGGGTCTGGCTTTGGCGTTATCGTGGGATGACTTGTAGGGATAGACGTTGGAACCTGAGTTGGTTTGTTTCCAGTGGTAGAAGTTGATGTTGTTCCACTGGTCGGGCTTGACGCCGGTCCATGTGTCGTAGTCGCGGTTAGTTGATGATTCGGCCCGGCCTGTGCTGGATTTGTTGTTTGCCCCAAAGTCGTACTCGCTGTTGACGCTGGCTGTGTTGCCTGCGTTTTGCCAGCTTGCGAAGGGGCAGAAGGCAGCGCAAAGACCAGTACGCCTATCATGCTGGCAATAAGCAGTATACATGCGGCGGCAATTATGAGAAGCGTGCGCTTCGATTTAAAAATCCTGCGATGCCTGGTATTGATAGGCGGTGGTGCCATGAAGCCGTTTGCAGTCGCAATGTATTCGCTGGCGTCGGAGCGTGCATGAGTCACTTCCTCCTTTACATCCTCGCGTGCTTCTGGCGCGGAAATGATAGTTGGATACTCATCTCCTGCAAATGACCCGGAGCTATCCATAGGAGGAAATGGCGTGATAGGTCCCTGCTCGGCTGATGGTGTCTGCATTACGGCAGGCAGCGGCGTCACAGGACCCTGAGACCGGGGACTATGCGCGTTGTTGTAAGAAGCTGTCAGCGTGTAATCCCTACTACTCTCGTGGGACAGCCCCTGCTGAGTCGTGCCAGGAGAACCTGTTGTTCGGGCGATGGTAGTACCCTCATCAATCAATGCGGCGGAGCTTTGTGAACGAGGCGATAAGGATGCTGCTGGTCTGGTAGACATTTGTGCCTGGTAGTCAACAGGTGTACTCAGCGCGTTGATAAAGGCGCGAATATCTGTATGACGCTCATTGCGTTGTTTCGCTAACGCTTTGAGGATAGCCTGCTCAATATATTCAGGCAGCTTTGGATTGATTTGCCTGGGAGGAACCGGCGTTGCCGACATGTGGCGGAAACCCAGCGCAAAGAAATCGGGAGCATTAAAGGGAGGCTGCCCGGTAACAAGTTCATAAGCGATACAGCCCAGGGCATACTGGTCGCTCTCTTTACTGATGATGCCTTGAAATTGCTCCGGGGCCATGTAAAGCGGTGTGCCAATCAGTCCAACAGCTTTGACGCTGGCTGTAGACAGGGTCGTAGCTATACCGAAGTCGCTCAGTAAGGCTTCGTCCTGTGCATTGAAAAGAATATTTTCCGGTTTCAGGTCGCGATGGATGATCTGTTGTTGGTGTGCATAATAAAGCGGTTGTCCGATTTGTGAAAGAATTTTGATGACCTCTTCCAAAGGTAAAAAGTCAGGCGCGTAGTGTTTTATGCGGGTTCGCAGAGAGCCATGGGGGGCATATTCAGTAACCAGGTATGGGAAGCCATCATCCAGGCCAACATCGAAGACCTGTAGCATGTGGGAATGCTTCAACTTTTCGAGAAAATGAGCTTCTTGCAGAAATTGTTCGCGTTCCTCAGTGGAGCTAAGATGCGTATGCAGAAATTTGATGGCAACGGTACGCTCTGTGAGGTAGACATGTTCTCCTCGATAGACTTTGCCAAATCCACCAGCGCCAATCTCGGCAAGCACACGATAGTTACCTATCAGCCTGCCAATGTTTTTATCCCCTTCTGCCATAGAAATTCCCTCAGCATTCAAAAATTATTATAGAGATACATTTAATTTTGTGAAAGTATAACATGAGAAAACTACTATAGCAATATGTCAAGCTGTTTCAAGCTGTTTAATTACAAACAGATGTGGAAGTGATAGAATGGGATACGGTCTATTTTGTGAACTATTTCATAGACCACTATGGTAAAATACAGGTGCGAATACGGCGTCAAGTTTATAGCGGGTATTGAAAGAGACGTTTGTATTGTGAGGAATACTACAGAATATCTGAGAGTCATTCAGGAAGCAGTTTCCCGTATTTTGAAATATGCGAGCAAGGGTCAGGGCTTGTTTGATCAGGATGAGTTAGTACAAACCTGGATTATTCATCATTTTGAGATTATTGGCGAAGCAATCAATTCATTGCCACAGATGTTCAGAAGTCTTCACCCTGAAATTCAGTGGAAGAAGTATATAGATATGCGAGATGCGCTTACCTATCATTATTATGAAGTCAATCAAGATCGTATTTGGGCGATGGTTGAAAATGATATTCTCTCCTTAAAAGCGAGCGTCGATGCGATTCTGGCTGAGCAGGAATAAGTCTTCTAATGAAGTTCCAATTTGAGGCTAAAGGGTAGATGTATGTTACGTCGCTTGCTCTGTATCAGTACCGTTCTGATAGTTTGGGGAAGCTCCTTTCTCTCTCTCAACGCGCTTGCCCAAACGCGCGTTTCAAACGCTACTCGCAATTCCCCTGTTAGCCTGGATTTCCCTGTTCCCGACCCGCTTTACATCTATAACCAGTTCGCGTATGTCACGTCGCATTTCCAGCGCAGGGAGGCGGGGTATACTGCTAATCAGGGGCATGACCAGTTCGCGGCATACTGGACGCAGGAGATGATGAACAATCTGGCGGGCTTTGGGGCGCAGGTGCGACGCGATACTTTCCCGATACAGGGTTGGAGAGGACGCCCAGCCACGCTGCCGGCTTTTAATATGGAAGTCACGGTGCCGGGGCTGGCGCATCCCGATCAGGAGATTATCGTTGGCTGTCACTACGATGGCAAGGCGAACTCGACCGAATCGGCACTTGACGATACCAGCGGGTGTACGTATGAACTGGGTGTGGGCAAGGCGATGGGCGATTACTGGCGCAGCCATCATGTGTACCCGGCGCGCACCGTGCGTTTTGTGATCTTCGATGCCGAGGAACAGGGGCTATTCGGCTCGTTTCACTACTTGAATAGCACCGTCAACGGCGATTTATCTAACGTGCTGGCAATGTTCAACGAGGAGCAGAGCGGCATCAATTATCCGGCGCGTTTTCTGGGCAAGGCGTCTAATCCTTTCATGCCAGATTACATCGACGTAACGCCTTTGCAAGATAACGCTGCGTATCCCGGTCGCATTCACTTTACACCTTTGCAACGCGAGCGCGTGGTTCGCTTCCGTGATCTGTGGCAGCAGGCCATTCCCGCCGTTTTCGCGCAATTCCAGAC
>JBOGTO010000465.1:0-9864 GCA_050695155.1 Ktedonobacteraceae bacterium | reverse complement strand
CCCCTTGCCCATCCCCGTAGGGGCGAGGTGGGTCGCCCCATATGTAGAGATGCCCCTTGCGGGCATCCGGGGGTGAGGTGGCTAGCGGCCCCAGCGCAGGGCTGGTGTATGGACGGGCGCATCCCAGTAGCGGATCAATTCGTCATCGAGGCGCACGAGGGTAATAGAAGCTCCGGCCATTTCCAGGGAGGTGATGTAATTCCCTACCAGGTTCCGAGCGATGGAGACGCCTCTTCCGTGCAAGATGTGATGCAATGCATCGAACACGATGTACAGTTCCATGAGAGGCGTGCCGCCCATACCGTTGACAAAGGCCAGCACCTGCTCGCCCGATTTAAGGCCCAGGTCTTCGATGATGGGGGTAGCGAGCATCTCGGTCACTTCGGCAGCGCTGGCAAGCTTGACGCGCCTGCGTCCAGGCTCGCCGTGGATGCCGATGCCGATCTCCATTTCGTCTTCGGCTAACTCGAAAGTTGGCTTGCCCGCCGCCGGGACAGTGCAGGAGGTGAGAGCCATGCCCATACTACGTCCCTGGTTATTGACTTTACGCGCCATTTCCGCTACCGCCGCGAGGGGCGCGCCAGTCTCGGCAAGACCTCCCACGATCTTTTCCAGCAGTACTGTCACGCCCACACCGCGTCGTCCTGCTGTATAGAGGCTATCCTGCACGGCGACATCATCATTGGTGACGACGCTTTTCACCTCGATGCCGTCGGCGGCTGCCAGTTCCGCTGCCATCTCAAAGTTCAATATGTCACCGGTGTAATTTTTGACCACATGCAGGACACCAGCCCCACCATCGACAGCTTTGGTGGCGGCAAGCATCTGGTCAGGCACGGGAGAGGTAAATACTTCGCCAGGGCAGGCTGCATCAAGCATCCCATAGCCTACGAAGCCGCCGTGCATTGGCTCATGGCCGCTGCCGCCACCGGAGATAACACCTACCTTCCCGCGCGTGGGCGCATCCTTGCGCACGATGATTTTTGGGTCAAAATCAACGCGGATAAGGTCGGAATGGGCGGCTAACATGCCTGCCAATGCCTCTTTGACGACATCCTCTGGCCGGTTGATCAGTTTTTTCATGGTAACTCCTTCACATAAGCCTGATACTCTATTCAAATGTTGCTACACAGGCATCTGCTGCTGTAACGCGGTACGATAGGCGTCGATCATGGCCTTTTGTTGGTCGGGGGACCAGTCGAGTTCCTTCGCCATGAGCGCGGCGACCTGGTCAGCGATGCCTGCCCCTCGATCACGATCCTCAAGTATGATGGAAGTGCGCCGCGCCAGCACGTCATCGAGCGTCATCGCCATTTCGTGACGGCAGGCGTAGACCACCTCCGCGCGCAGGTAGGGGAGATCTTCGATAAGACGCTCTCCCAGTGAAGCATCGCTTTCGACCAGGCCGAACAGCGCGTCGGCGTGAGACCCGTAACTCTCTCCCAGGTGGGAAATCGTTTGTGGACTTAATCCCAGCGCCGCCCCTTTGGCCTCCAACTCGCGTTTGGCAACAGGCCAGCCCGCGCTGCCGGATAACGGGAGGTTAGTAGTGGGATGGGCCATCGATGTGGTGCCATCGCGGCGACTGAGTACATCAACGGTATCCTGAGCCATGCGCCGGTACGTGGTAAGTTTACCACCAACGATGGTCACAAGGCCAGAGGCATTTTGCAGTACCGCGTGGGTGCGCGAGAGTTTGGCGGTGGAATGCGCCGAGCTACGGGCGCGCAACAGTGGTCGGTAGCCAGCATACGCACTGATGATATCGTCAGTAGTAAGATTGACAGAGAGATAGCGGTTCAAGTGATGCAAGAGATAGTCGATGTCAGCCTGTGTAGCGGTTGGGTGATCGAGATCACCGGAACCGGTATCGGTAGTGCCGAAGACGGCGCGTGACTCCCAGGGGACGAGGAAGAGGATACGCTTATCATCGGTCTCCGGTAAAACGATGGCGTCATCGCCGATCTGGACATCCTCACGCGAGAATACGAGATGCACCCCTTTGCTGGGTTCGACCTGAACCAGCGAACCCGCCTCTGTGAGGGCCTCGACTTCTTCAGCGAAGACGCCGGTAGCATTGACGATATGACGGGCGCGTACTTCGATATGCTGCTCGCCCAGGTTGTCGCGCACCTGCGCGCCGCGCACTTTGCCATTTTCGGTAAGAAACGAGGTGACTTCGGCGTAGTTGGCGATGGTTGCGCCGTATTGAACGGCGGTACGCAGGATTGCCATCGTCAGGCGCGCGTCGTTGGTTTGCCCGTCGTAGTAAATGAAGCCCTCTTTGAGATTTTCAGTGACGAGGGCGGGGGCGCGTCGCATGACTTCTTTGCGGCTTAAACGGCGGTGTCTCTTCATATTGTGCCGCCCGGCCATGCCGTCGTACAGCCAGAGTCCAATATCAAGGATAACACCGAGGCCGATGCCCCAGGGTGTGGTAAAGGGCAGGCCGACCGGGTGGCGATCACCTTTGTAGATGGGCAGGACAAAGCCAACCGGATGCACGAGAAATGGAGCGTTTTTCAGCAAGAGCCCGCGCTCAACCAGGGCTTCACGCACGAGCGCGAAGTCAAATTCTGGCAGGTAGCGAATGCCCCCATGCACGAGTTTAGTCGATTTGCTACTCGTGCCGCTGGCGAAGTCTATTTTTTCAACAAGCGCGACCTTGTAACCTCGCGCGACCGCATCCAGAGCGACGCCAGCGCCTGTGACGCCCCCGCCAATAACAAGTACATCAAATTGTTCGCTCTTCAGGAGAGAGAGGTTGTGCGTGCGCACCGATGATGATTGTGGTTGCATGAGCAGATAGGAACATACGAAAGTGGATTGGATTCACGCTCTCGTATGTTCATCCTTTCGCGTGTTAGCTAAAGACTACTCGCCGCCTGCGCCTGCCTTAGGCTCGCGCACAGCTTCACCCTTGGATTCAGCCGTACCAGACATCATAAGCCCCCTGGCTTGCAGCACCTTGCCGACAGTGAATTCGTAGATGAGGGCCCCTACAGCACCTCCCGCGAGAGGAGCGACGATAGGAATCCAGAAGTAGAAATTGTCGACGGACAGGCTAGCGCCGCCGCTGACAATGGCGATCCACAGGCGCGGGCCAAAATCGCGCGCGGGGTTGATGGCATATCCGGTATTCAGTCCGAAGGATGCGCCAATAGCTACGATCAAAAAGCCAATAATCAGCGGATTCAGATTTGCCTGCACCGGCTGATTGCGCACATCCACAATGGCGAAGATCATGCCGACGAGGAGGGCCGTGCCAATAAACTCATCGCCGAAGGCGCCGAATGTGCCAACAAACGACCTGTGGCCGGTGTAAAAAATCCACCCGAAACCATTTCCACCATACGTTGGCCCCGAGGCAATCTGACCAATGCCCAGATGATTGGCCGCCAAAGCGTTGACGAGCGCCCCCTGGTAAACGAAGTAGAGAAGCAGGGCCGCAATAAACGCGCCGGCTATCTGCGCAATCCAGTAGGGAACAACCTTGCTCCAGGGAAATTTCCCCCTCACCGCGAAAGCCAACGTCACGGCGGGGTTGATATGCGCGCCACTGATAGCGCCAGCGACGTAGATGCCCAGCATCACGGCAAGACCCCACCCAAGTACAATAATAGTCCACTCGGTTGCAGATGGGACCACTGAAGCAAAAAGCCCAAAGGTCGCTACACAACCGTCGCCAAAAAGGATCAGCACCATTGTTCCGAAAAATTCGCCGATCATCTCGCCCCCGGTGCCAGCGAGTAGGGGAGATCTGGCAACAGCTTGACTCGAACTAGACATGGATGCTCACTCCATTTCTGCTGATGAAGCAGCAACATGACACATACGTGTGTGTTCCTGCAAAAGATAAAGATTACAGCAATTACGAGACTGAAAGGGACGCACTACAAGGTACAATAAAACTTTCGAGGGCCAGGAGCAGGACGACCGCCGGGTCGTCCCAGTCTCCTCTTCTACAGCACGAGAGAGCGCTACTGCGCCCAATTTAGCGAGCGTTCCACGGCGCGCTTCCAGCTTGCATAAAGGCTGTCGCGCTGGTCGGCGCTCATCTGTGGCTCAAACGTGCGGTCGATGGCCCACTGCTCGGCCACTTCCTCCTTGCTGCTCCAGAAGCCTACAGCGATTCCAGCAAGATAGGCAGCGCCCAGGGCCGTGGTTTCCGCCACCTTTGGTCGCTGGACAACTACGCCGAGGATATCGGCCTGGAATTGCATGAGCAGGTTATTGACGACGGCGCCGCCATCGACGCGCAGCGTCTTAAAACCAATGCCACTATCGGCTGCCATAGCTTCAAGGACCTCGCGGGTCTGGTAGCACATAGATTCCAGAGTGGCGCGAGCGATATGGGCGGCAGTGGAACCGCGCGTCAGGCCGACGATGGTACCGCGCGCGTTGGGGTCCCAGTGGGGCGCTCCGAGGCCGACGAATGCAGGAACGAGATAGACGCCGCCGTTATCGGGGACGGTAGCGGCAAGGGTTTCGACATCGGCGCTCTGCTTGATGACGCCGAGGCCATCACGCAGCCACTGGACGGCAGCGCCGGTGATGAAGATAGCGCCTTCGAGGGCGTAGGTGAGTTTGGCGTGGGCGGGATCGCCGAGGCCCCAGCCGATGGTAGTGAGCAGGCCGTTCTGAGAGGGGACGCCTTTGGAGCCGGTGTTCATGAGCATGAAGTTGCCGGTGCCATAGGTGTTCTTCGCCATACCAACCTCATAACACGCCTGTCCAAATGTGGCGGCTTGCTGGTCGCCAGCATCGCCCGCCATCTTAAGGGGAGCGCCGAAGAACTCTGCATCGGTTTCACCAAACACGCCGCTGGATGGCATGACGGTGGGCAGCATGGAGCGAGGAACGCCCAGTTCTTTGAGGATCACATCATCCCATTGACCTTCGTAGATGTTGAAGAGCAAGGTGCGCGAGGCATTGGAATAGTCGGTGGCATGGACGCGCCCTTTGGAGAGACGCCACATGAGGAACGTATCGACGTTGCCGAAGAGGAGTTCTCCTCGATCAGCCTTCTCGCGCGCGCCAGGGACGTTGTCGAGAATCCATTTGACTTTGGTGCCGGAGAAATAGGCGTCGGTGACGAGACCTGTACGGTTGCGAATCTCCTTGTCAAAACCTTTGGCCTTCAATGCGTCACAAATAGGAACGGTCAGGCGGCTCTGCCAGACGATGGCATTGAAGACAGGTTTGCCGGTAGCTTTTTCCCAGACAATAGCCGTTTCACGCTGATTCGTGATACCAATAGCGGCAATATCGGTAGCGGAAGCGCCGGCCAGTCTGATCGCCTCCCTGGCTACGGCCATCTGGCTGGACCAGATGGCCTCCGGGTCATGCTCAACCAGGCCCGGCGCGGGATAAATCTGGGGGAATTCTTGTTGCGCTACACTGACAATCGCGCCGTCGTGATTAAAGAGGATGGCGCGCGAACTGGTCGTGCCTTGATCGAGGGCAAGCACATACTTTGCCATGAGTAACTCTCCTTTGGATATATAGTGGACGCGATACATCGAGTCCCTACAAGGGTAATCCATCAAATGGCGCGATAAATCGCGTCGCGTAAGCATGGACACGGGTTGCTATTCGGGTAAGAAAAGAAATTCTTTGTGTTCCTCCTTTCGCTACTACGGTAATTACGTCCAGAGTTCCGGTTTCGTGACAGTCACTCCTATGGCGCCGGCGCGCAGCACCGTTTGTACCTGCTGAGGCGTGGAGACAAAACCACACCCGATGAACGGCAGATGTAAGGGTATTCGCGCTACGACGTAGGGAATGACGAGCGCTGGAGAAATGGCGAGTAGATCGATAAATTGATCGTCAACGGACTCGAGGGCAACTTCCAGGCCGGTCGAGTCTACGGCAAATATGCGTTGGACGGTCTGCAAATCGAAATTTTTCGCCTGCGCCAGAACTTTGCCGTGATTGGAAAGCACGCCTGTGATATGCAGTTGCGTGGCGAGATAGCGAAGTCCGGCGAGGTCAGGCGCGATGCCATCGATGTGATCCATATTGACGTAGACTGCCAGTTCACGCTCATGGGCATGGTCTAGCAATGTTCGGAGGTCAAACAGGTTACAGTGCCGCAACATGATGGTCGTCACATCTGAAGCATCAAGGGCAAGGGCAAATTGAGTGCGATTCTCTATCAGAGGTATCGTCTTCTGCCTTGCCGATAGGTTGAGTAGTGACCTTGTAGAACGAGTGAGCATTCTGCACCTCTCTGTAGCAGTAAGAAACAACAAAGCCCTAAGCCTCTTCAAGAAGGGGGGCTTAGGACTTATCAATTCACTGTCCCTGGGCACATATGCAATTGTAAAATCAGGTCATCGTCGAGAGTTCACACCTTTGTGGAAGGTGTTCGATCGCTCGATAGCGAAATATCGGGTTGAAAGTTGTTAGCCATAGTAGCTATACAATGATGGTCGGATTGCTTATAATAGTACTTGTTATCTGACCTTTTGTCAAGTGGTATGCTCGTTGCAAAATCACTAGTGCGTGTGTTGGAAATGGAAAATGACCAGACAAGAGTTTTTGCGTTTGGCAAAGCGTTACCCTGTAGCGGCTGCGGTGAAATCGAATGAAGATATGCAGACCGCGCTAGAATCTGATGCGTTGCTCCTGTTTATGTTGAAAGGCGATGTATTTCAAATTGCGCCCCTGGTAGCTCAAGCGCACAGGCAAGGGAAAGGTATAGTTGTCCATATAGACCTGGTCGGCGGCATTGGCAAAGATCGCGCCGGTATTCAGTACCTTCACCAGATCGGCGTTGACGCGGTGATTACCAGCCGTTCTCAACTTGTCGCCGCTGGCCGGGCCGAGGGATTAGTCATGATCCAGCGACTGCTGCTTGTTGATGATTCCGCTCTGGAAACAGGCGTGCGGACGATAGCCCGCGCCGCGCCGGATTTCATAGAAGTGCTTCCCGGTATAGTCTTTCCAGAGGTGGCAGCCATACTTCAACAGTTGCTCCCTGGGCCATTCATTGCCGGTGGTTTTATCCGCGATGCCGCTGAAGTTGCTCGTATTCAGGCAGCCGGTGCCATACTGAGCAGTAGTAGTACCTATGAGCTTTGGTATAGCACGCCTCGCTAACCTCGCCAGGTACATACATGTTTGCAAGAGGAGAAATAGCTTATGAATAATGCGCCCAACCTGCTCAGCTTTAGCCGGATTGTAGCGACTATTCTGGTTTTTGTCCTGGTTCTTATCGATCAACCCGTGACCTTTTTGATCGCAACGGTCATATTCTTCCTTGCGTCCGTGACAGACCTGCTGGATGGCTACCTGGCGCGGCGCTACCATCTCGTTTCTCCCCTCGGCATCTTCCTGGACCTGACCGCCGATAAAGTATTCGTCTCTGCCATACTGATCGCTTTTGTGCAGATCGCCCTTGTTCCGGCGTGGATTGTCGTCATCATCGTGACCCGCGAATTTTTAGTGACCGGGCTGCGCTCCGTAGCCTCCGCGAGGGGAACGGTCATTCCGGCGGGCAAATTGGGGAAACAGAAAACATTTATCACCCTGCTTGCCATTGGGGGCATATTACTGGCAAAAGGGGTTGGCGCGAATCATCTTTCCCTGTATCCACTAATGCTTAATTTCAGCAGCAACGTGGTAAACGTGGGCGACTACCTTTTGCTGATCGCGGATGCGTTAATGTTGCTGGCAACGATCTGGACGGTCCTTTCAGGTTTTGAATATATACGCGGCGCATTGCCTCTGTTACGCGAAAAGCAAGGCGCAGCGGTTTCAAAAGTTTGAATAGTGACTGCTCACGCCTTCACATTTGACGTGGAAGTTCCATCGTGGGCAGAGTTATTCTCTTCGGTATTGACTTTCTGCCCTATTTTGCGCTCCGTTCCTGCCAGCAAGCGACCGATGTTATCGTAGTGGAAAAGAATTATCAGCGCGGGGGCGACGATCATAAAAACCAGTTGCGCCAGGCTGACTTTGCCAAAGAAGGTTGGGTCGAAGTGGCCGATGAGGAAAAAAATAACACCACAGACGAGCGCGGTCAGGCTGCCGACGATGGAGCCGAGTGATACGAAACGCGAAATCGCTATGGTGCTAAAAGTTACTACCACGTCGATGATGAAGGTCAACGGGGAAATGACAAGTAGCCCTCCCGCGCCCGTCAACACGCCGCGCCCGCCCCTGAATCCGATAAATACGGGGTAGCAGTGACCTATCAAGGCAGCCAGGCCCGCCACTGTCGGCCCCCAGCCTGAGCCGTAGAAGAAAGGAACGAGGCTCGCAAGCAGTGTTGGCCCCGCTCCTTTGGAGAGATCAAATACTAAGACAATGGCGGCTGGCGCTTTGCCAAGTGTGCGTAGCACGTTGGTCGCGCCTATTTTGTGGCTACCATAAGCCCGAATATCAAAATCTTTGCCCCGCAGGAGTTTACCCATCCAATAGCCAGCAGGAATTGAACCCCATAGATACCCAATGATCGCTATTAAAAGAAGCTGAATGATCGCCATTGTCATCCTCCTTCTAGCCGAAAAACATATGACCCTATTATAGGTTTGTTTCGGCAAAAAAGGCAACAGGTCATGCCCTACTTGAGTTGGACAGGTCATACAGCGTATGTTATTATAGGCTCGATTTTATCGATAATTCTACCAGGAGGCCGGTTTGTGGATAGTCTGATTGGCACATCCATCGGTGGATATACCCTTATTCAAGTGCTTGGCAGCGGCGGTATGGGTACAGTTTACCTGGCGCAGGACCCGGCTATCGGGCAACAGGTCGCTATCAAAGTGGTGCGTACAGACCCCGACAGTTATACTGATATGTCCGAGGCATTTAGCGCAGCCGGGCGGTTCAAGCAGGAAGCGCGTTCGGTTGCTGGCCTGGATCACCTGCACATCCTCCCTTTGTATCGCTATGGCGAGGAAAAGACGGGCGATGGACAACGTGCCTATATCATCATGCAATACCGGCCAGAAGGCTCGCTGTGGGATTGGTTGCGGCGGCGAGCGGAATTCACGCTGGGGCAGGCAGCCAGCCAGCATTCCGATACCACTCCCATGAACTTGCCCTTTCTTATGAGCGGGACATGGCCGGTAGGACTGAGCGAGGCGGGCGAATATGCGCGCCAGGCCGCGTCGGCCCTGCAATACGCGCATGAGCGCGGCATTATTCACCGCGACGTTAAACCGGCCAATTTCTTGCTGCGTGTCGAGAGTGGCAATAGTGTGCATTTGTTGCTTTCAGATTTCGGGCTGGCTAAAGTGTATTCATCGAGTAGCGCTACCAGCCACGTATTAGGGACGCCCATCTACATGGCTCCTGAACAATTTGAGGGCGCGGCGGTACCAGAAACCGACCAATATTCGCTGGCTGTCATGCTCTATTATCTGCTGGCCGGGCGTCCGCCCTTTGAGGGCGAGCCGATGCGACTGATGAACCAGCACCTGACAGCGCCGCCGCCGCCCATCACGACCTTCAATGCCGCATTGCCGGAAAGCGTTGGCGTGGTATTAGCCCGCGCGCTGGCGAAAAAGCCAGCCGGGCGTTTCTCCTCCACTGCCGATTTTGCCGCCGCCTTCACGCAAGCAGAGCAGGACGCGCCCGCAAACATGCGCCCGTTTCTCTCGCTGCCTACCCTGTCGCAGGCAAACCGCCCCGCTCCCTACGCGCCAACTGCGCTTAGCCCTGTTGCGAACACGCCAACACCGCCCCGGCAAAACCCGCCCAACGCAGCATTTCAGCCGGCGACCTACGCAACGCAGCCAGCGCCTTCAGAGTCGAACTTGAATGCAGGGCAGGTTCCACAATTCGTTCAGCCGCCAACGGTGGGAGATTATGCGCGTAACTTTTCCGGGTCGTTGCCCACACCCACTGTGATAG
>JBOGTO010000464.1:0-16853 GCA_050695155.1 Ktedonobacteraceae bacterium | reverse complement strand
CTGGCAAAACATCGCGAGTTTGTACTCGAAGCAGCGTCTGCGGATAAAGATCGCAAGAGTGACATTCGATTGAACGGCGCTGGTGGTGTAAAGCGGAAGAAGTGAAGCCTGTATATGAATGTGCAGTTAGTTTCTCCCACGGTGGAGATAGCACGTGTGGAACATCTGTCGGCAGTTAAACACTTGGCAGATAAGCACAAGCTCGAGTTAGGGTTTATCAATCTGGGAATGCTGCGGAAAGCCATTGAAGCTGACTCGCTGCTTATCGCTATGCTCGCGATCGATGATTCAGGGGCAGAACATACAGCGACAGAAGCTGGGCTTGTGGGTTTCGTCCACTTTTATGCACGGCGTGATAGTGTTGTGACGCTTTATAGTATTGTTGTTGCTCAGGATTATCGACAGAGAGGGCTTGGGCGCCGACTTTTTGCAGAATTGGTGAAAGTGGCTTGCTCTCGCGGAAAAACTGTGATCCGCTTGAAGTGCCCCATTGAGCTGTCGGCTAATGCGTTCTATGAGCATTTAGGGTTAAAGATTGCCTGCGTGGAAGAGGGGAAACATCGTCCTTTGAATGTGTGGGCATACACTATGGACAGCCGGTAACGCATTGAGCAGAGCCTTGAGGAGGCTGTATGACGACCTCTATGTCTCAGAAACCAATAGTAAACTTTCTGCGAGCCCATCTGCAACAGATTGCGCTGTTGTTCGGTGATGCGGAACTCACTCGCTCTGCGCTGGCAGATGTGCTTCGTGATAAATTTCGTGAAATATTATACAGTCCCACAACCGAGATACGTTTTTTGCCTTTTCTCCTTTTGAGTTGTCAAGCAGTGCGTGGTTTGAACCTGGCGAGCCTGACGCGTGCGCTGAGCGAGCATCTATACCCCACTCCTACTTTTATGAGTACACCGCCACCATATTTTGATAGTGTCCTAGTGCCGATAAATGCTGGTATCGATGCCGAGGCTGTGGGTAGTGGTTATGTGTTCTATTTTGAGGAGAGTCTACTCCCGCATGATATCTATTACCTACTGGCACATGCGTATGGACACCTGGCGCTCGGGCAGGTACGCAAAGGTGATGTGTACAGCCACTTCGATGTTCTCTCTGAACTACGTTCGGCGGCAGGCCCAACTAGACGTTGGGATCGGGCAGTGCAGGCCCAACAACATCTGTGGTTTGTGCCGCTCCCCTATAGCTCTACTACTATGCTTTCCGAGGCTATCGATGTTGAATGGAGAATAGAAGGCTTTGCAGAGGCATTTGACCGGCTACAACGCGAGGATGTGGATGATAAGATGCAAGTCATACAGGCATTTGCCACTCGGCATGGGGAACATTTGCCGCAGGTCGATTTTGAAATAGGCCGTGATGCTCAGCTCTTCCCTCACCAAAAACGTGGGGCGGTTGAGCTGGTGGTGCGCTTGCAAAAGTTGGGCGTGGTTCTACTGGCAGATTCAGTTGGTTTGGGAAAAACCCGAACGGTTGCGACCACGATCAAGTTGATGCGCCAATATGGATTGATTCAACAGGCTGCGGTATTGACGCCTGTTAAGCTACAACATAACTGGTTGGCTGAACTGGATCAGCTGAAGCTGAGCGTCGGTTTTCCCGGTAATAGACACGCTGATGTAATTATTGTGAACAAGGATAAATTCAAGCGTATGGACGCGACGACAGCCCGTAAAGAGGTGCGGGGCTGTAATCTAATAGTGGTTGAAGAAGCCCATCAAGATATGCGCAATGTGGGTAATAAATTTCATCGCAATGTGAGAGAAGTGGCTTTCGATAAGTATGGCTTGTTAGTAACGGCGACACCCTGGAATAATCGGAGGGGTGATATCTTTGCGATGCTGCAACCATTTGCGACCAATTTACTGGGGCCGGAGCGGCCAGCGCAGGCGTTTAACTGTTTCTCTAAAGGTCTGGATGTTGGTCAGCAAGAATTCGAACAGGATACAGAGGTGTTCCGGCAGGTGTACAAACGAACGGCCTTGCAGCGCACACGACGCCAGCTTCGCGAAAGTGGGGATGCGCAGGTCTTCTATGCGCCACGTCGTCCCTACCTAGTGAATGTGGTATATACGGAGGAACAACGGAAAGCCTTTGCGAAACTCCTTGACAAGATAGAGGATTTGCGGTTGCCGCACTTCGACCCGCTACGTCATGTTTTGACGGGGGGTGAGCATGAAAATCGGCTTTCCGGCATTCATCGTTTTATGCTCTTAAAGCGGGCCGAAAGTAGCATGCATGCCTTTGCATTATCGTTGGCGTCCCTGGCTGATAGAGCTCAAAATATGTTTGAGCAGCTAGGAAAAGTGAGTGATACGGAAGATGGTGTTGCAGACTGGCTGCGACAGCGATATAAGCTGGAAGAAGCGGCGGCTGATGATGAATTTGATCGTGAGAGTACGGCTGAAGTGCTGCCACCTCTTAAGGGCAGACAGGCACGGATACAACAGGCTATAGAGCAGGCCAAGCGTCGAGGCGAGTTGCGGGCATTGCGGCACATCCTTCTGAGCGATTGTCAGCATGATATACAGATTATTCAAACCCTCCAGCGTGATTTTCGATCACTCTTTAGCAAAGATCCCAAATTGGAGGCTGTCTTGCAGCAAGTTGATGCCGCTATCCAGTCTGGTCAGAAAGTATTATGTATTTCGCAGTTTGCCGATACTGCCTATACCGTTTATCGTTGCTTGCTTGAGCAGCCACTGTTGCAGGCGAAAGGTATAGGGCTGGTAACGGGAACCGCCAGAGACGGCAGTGAGCCTGTGCAGATCAACGGCCATGCCACTACCCGCGAAGAGGTCATAAGCCGTTTTGCACCTAAAGCTTGGGTTACTGTTGAGAAGAAGAGGGCAAAAAAAATAAGCCAGAAAGACCAGCTGCCGGCTACTATTGATGTCCTAGTGGGAAGCGATACGCTTTCGGTGGGACAAAACCTGCAAGACGCGCGAATTCTGCTCAACCTCGATCTGTGCTGGAACCCGATGGTGCATGAGCAGCGTGTAGGGCGCATTGATCGGCCACGGCATAGTGATGACTCGGCTCCCATGGATATCTTTTACTTCCTCAACCTGGATTTGATTGAGTCTGAGCTACGTTTACAAGAGACGCTCGAAAAACGCTTGACAGCTACTTATCGGGATACAGCCTTTGATGATGAGATTCTACCAGGCTATTTCGAGATGATTGAGCAGTTCAGCAAACTACGCAAGGAGCGGGCAGAAGACCAGACATACATTGCTGAGGCCGACGCGCTTTTGGAAGAGATTGCCGAACGAAGCGCTAAGCCACCCGAGGTTTCGGCACTTGATAGTGAATTGGAACGCGAGGCACTTTTCCGCTTGCAGGAGGCCGCTAAGAATCTGGCTGGTGAGGCAAAAGAGCCTCTCACAGGTCATCAATTGGTGAGTATTGCTCGTGTACCTTATTACGATTGGCACGGTTCACCGCGCTCAAATGTGCCTGATGCCGCCTTAGTTGCTGAAGTTGCGTTTCGAGCAATGGATCGGCAGCACCATGCCATTGGACTGACCACCTATCGTTACTTCTACGCAGCATTACAAGAACAAGAAGGGATCAGTACAGATACATTCAAAGTTGCTGTAGAGAGCGAATCGCTAGTACCTGTGGTGGATGCACTACTGGCAGAAACCTCTTTCGTCCCCTTGAGGAGAAGACATCTGGCGTATCTTCAGAAAATGTTGCTCAGCTTAGAAGAGGGGGTGCAGCAGGAGCGAGATAATCAAATGGCTTTGTTGAAGCGAGCGAGACGTTACCACAACGATAATTCAAATGACCCAGGAGGTGAGGCGAGAAGTGAGAGGGATGGAGGCGCGATTGAGGGCTATGCTTTAGCTTCTACTATCGAGGCACGCCTAATAAATATACGCCTGCTTGTATGAAGTGAGCATGTAGTGTAGATCGGTGGAATGCAGATGCATCAAGAAGAAGAGAGTCGGTTATCGGAGGTAGTAGACAGAGTTGTCGATTACCAGCCCTTAATAGAGGCCCTGAACGACTGGCAAGCCATCTTTGAATTAGCCCTGAGCGAGGCAGCTCTTCATCTCAACCTGGAGCAATTTCCAGCGCAGGAATTGAGCACCTCTCTGGCTGAAATGTGTGACCTTTTACGCGATGTGCTGATAAAAAGCAGCGCATCACCGAATCTCTGAGATTGAGTTGAGGTACTCGATGAACCCACCTGGTAATCTTGATCCAGCACTGCAGATGCGCAAGGCTCTGGACGCTGCGTTCGAACAATTTCCCGAGCGTACAGCTACTATAGAGGCCCTTTCACTACCGGTAAGCCGGATTATACGTCGACAAGTGACGGTACGCCAACTTGAGACACTGATGCACAAATATCCAGCAGTTTATCGCCAAAATCATGCCGGCCTCTGGTCACTTATTTCTGAGATATCTTTATCGACTGATCAAGAAGAAGCCGATGGGCAGAGGATGGATGACAGAAGGCGGCAGTCAAGATTCTCGCATATCGCGGCTAAGATGAAACCCGGCTCGTATATAGTGTTTGATTTAGAGACGATGGGAAATTGGAATGGACCAGGGCAAGTTAGTAACATTGAGATACTCCAGGTAGCTGCCCAACGCTACATAAACTATCAATCCGTGGGAGAGCCCTTTGTTTGCTTTGTACGTCCTCACGGTCCCATTCCCGCGCGTATTACGCACTTGACGCATATTCGTACTGAAGATGTTGCGGGCGGTGATGAGGTTTATGCAGTTCTCGAACGATTCTTCATCTATGTGGGTGATTTCCCACTGATAGCTCATAATGGTGCGATGTTTGATGGACCTGTAATTGAGACTGTGGCCAAAAGAATAGGATACAGATTACCTGCCGAATATCTGCTACTCGATACTCTGCCTTTAGCCAGAGCACTGTTGCCTTTGGGGATGCCAAGTCCGATAGACGAAGTTCCCTTAGAAAACTACCGCCTGACAACGCTGGCGCGCTTTTATGGCTGCGAAGAAGCCGGGGCGCATCGTGCAGACATCGATATATCAATGCTTGGCAATGTCATAAAAGGCTTACTGGAAGAGTTTAAATTACCTGTTGATGCTTCTATACACGTACCATCCCGTAATCCTGCCGCGCAATTCATGCGGGAGTTATTGCGTCGAGCGGCGGACCCGTGGTTCGCTTTTTGCGACACCGATATTCAGCGGAGTGAAGAAGAGATAGACCTGGCAAGATTGTTTCCTCTCTTCGGAGCCAGGGCTACTGCACTACTACCTGAGGCTCAGAGGGAAAACAGTACCGGTCCAACACCACAGGCTGTCGAGCAGATGCTAGAGAGGTATGAAGCGCTTGGCAGAGAGCGGCGAGAGCCACAAGCCCGGTTGGCACAACTGACGGGCCAGGCCATGCAGGAACATTTCTTTGCGGTGATAGAAGCAGGAACGGGGACAGGGAAAGGGCTTGGCTATCTAGCTCCCGCTTATCTCAAGGCAAAGTCTGCCGGTCGCCCCGTGGTGGTGAGTACATTTACTCGTGTGCTACAGGATCAGCTCTATTCTAATGACCTACGCTTTTTGAGTGAAGTGGTAGATGGAAATCTCAATTGTGCGCTGCTCAAGGGGCGGCGTAACTATTTGAGCAGTCGCTGCCTGGCAGAGGAGTTGCAGGATGCATTTGAGGAAACTTACCTTGAACCTGGACGAACCTGGGCCTTACTAACGCTCATCGCTTTTGCCATTGCTACTCCCGACGGAGATGTATCAACGTTAACAGGAGCATTCAATGGGCTGGAACAACTGCTGGGAACTCACCAAAATACCTATATGAGGTTGGGTAAAGACGAGCAGCCATCGCATGAAAGCATGCAAAGCTCTGATGTGTGGAACCTGCTTGAACGGGTGAGGGTAACATCGGAAGTACCACACGCCCTCTGGCCTAAAGGTCTCCCCCGTCCATCAGAGCGACCTGATTTTGCCAAGCGCGCCAGAGAGAATGCCAAGCGCGCAGACATCGTCGTCGTTAATCACTCTTTGTTGTTACTCAAGGCTCTAAAGGAAGGCGAAACGGGGCAAAATGCCGGTGATACGACCGTTGATGGTGAAGCCGATGCGGCGGGTCTTATTTCACCATATCTCATCTGCGACGAAGCACATACACTTGAGGATGCCGCCACCTCCGTATTGACACGAACTGTGGCTTTAAAAAAGGTGAAGCGCATCCTCTTTGCCCTGACCGGGGCGCAAGGAAGGCAGGGAAGAGCGCGTGATGGGTTGGTAAAAGTCTGTCGTATCCTGGGGCTGGCAAGCGATGATCCAGCAATTGAGCGATTAAGCCAATTGAGCATTGAACTCGCAGCGCAGTTAGAGAGTTTAGGCCAACAACTACGTCGTCATATGGATAACCATACTATCGTGCATCGCGAAGACAGGTTACGTTATGGGGCAAACACACAACTCACCAGACAGTCATTAACTGCGGCAGGTGGTCCAGCTTTGAAGCAGGGAGCCCAACAGTTTGTCGCCCTCTTAGGTGGCTTAAGAGAGGTAGTAGAGGAGTTAGCAGCGCCTATCGCGCGACAGGCGGCGGTTACTTCGGAATATATACAGGCTCTGCGAGCGGCACGTGCTGAGCGCATGCGCTTAGCGATAGCAGAGGAATTGCGGGAGCTAGCGCGAGATGCCTACTGGTTCTGGAACTTCTTTGAAGATAATACGACTGTGCGGGTTGTCAGGTTCGAGCCGGGAGAGATTGATACTGCAGCATGGAGCTTGAGCGGTATGCCTATTGCGGTAGGAGCACTGCTCTATACCCATCTATGGTCTAAGTTAGAGGCGGGAGTAATCACATCTGCAACCCTCGCTGGTTGGGGAGACGGCTTCGACTTTTTCGTCAACAGAGTGGGACTTTCTCGTTTGCCTGCAGGGAAGCTGTTGACAGAGGCTCTACCGCATGTTTTTGACTACCATGCTCATGCGCTGTTTTTGATGCCCAATCATCTGCCTGCCCCGCGCGATATAGCATTGCGTAAAGCATACCCCGAGGCAGTGGCGACTGAACTCCTTCGCTTTATTCCTTTATTCGGCGGGCGCACACTGGTATTATTTACTGCACGATCGCGTATGGAACAGGTGCATGAAATGGTGGTTGGTGAATTAGAGCCACTGAATTTTCCGGTGATCACGCAAGACGAGGCTGAAGCGATTGAGAGGTTTAAGGCAGAGGAAAATGTTTCATTGCTGGGAGTACGTTCTCTGTGGGAAGGCGTAAATGTTCCCGGCCCCTCACTGAGCTATGTGTTGATTGAGAAATTTCCCTTCCCATCGTTGGGCGATCCTCTCGAGTCTGCTCGTATGGCAGCTATAGAGCGAGCCGGTGGAGATAGCTTCTACGAGTACATGCTGCCGCGTGCTATCTTTCAATTCAAACAAGGCTTTGGTCGCTTAATCCGTAAGAGAGACGACCACGGGGCTATTATTATGCTTGATAAACGCTTGCGTAGTGCAATGTATCGAGGAGAAGTGCTAGCGTCACTGCCAGGGCCCACCATTGGCTATGAATCAGGGATAGAGATGTATAAGCGTATTGCCGAGTGGATGGATATTGGCTTCGATCCCGGTCAACTTCCTAATACTCCTGCGAACAAGTTGCAAGAGCTACTCGAGCAGAATCAACTTCCTACCAATATTGTGGAAAATGCTGAATGGGAGAACGTCGCATTACCACGGATCGAGCGCGTGATGCAGGGCATCTGGGAGAATCGCCAGTTGCATCCTTTTCAATTAGAAGCATTGAAGGCTGTATTAACCGGGCGCGATGTACTAACACTGGCTCCTACCGGCTCCGGTAAAAGTCTGACCTATCAATTGCCGGCTCTATTGCGTTCTGGATGCACACTGGTCATTTCTCCTTTAATTGCCCTCATACGTGACCAGGTGACAACTTTACGCGAACAGTACGGTTTACTAATGGTGAGTAGCCTGGTGAGCGGTATGAGTTCAGCAGAACAAGAGGAAGTTCTGAATGAAACACGCGCCGGTAGGGTAAAGTTGCTATACATAGCTCCAGAGCGTCTGCGTGAACCACGGTTCAGAGCAACACTCGCCCAGTTACCATTGGTACAGTTAGTAGTAGACGAGGCACATTGTATATCTACCTGGGGTCACGATTTCCGGCCAGATTTTCTCGAGATTCCGCATTTGCTTCGCTCTGTAATCACAACACGCATACCGATTCACGCCTTGACGGCAACTGCTACACCGCAGGTTCAGCAAGAGATCACCACGTCGTTACGTTTTCCGATAGCGAATTGGTACGAAAGTGGTCAACCTGAGCCGCTCATTCATTCCAGCAAAACCGTACGGCAAAATTTAATCTACCGCTTGTACTCTTACAGCAATGCAACTGAGGGTGAGGAGCGTACCGTCGAAATGGTGCGCCAGATAGTTGCCAATCAGGAAAAGGGAGGATCGGGTATAGTCTATGTGGCCACACGTGCTAGAGCCGAAAGATTAGCACAATTACTACGTGCCAATAATATCTCCGCGCATGCCTATCATGGTGGATTGCGAACTGCTGAACGACATAATATTCAAGAGCTTTTTATGAGCGGCGAAATTGATGTTGTTTGCTGCACCAATGCTTTTGGAATGGGAGTAGATAAGCAAAATATCCGTTTTGTCATCCACTATGACCACCCGTCTTCAGTAGAGGCATATGCCCAGGAAACCGGTCGTGCCGGACGTGATGGGAAAGATGCCTATACCATTCTTCTTTTTTCCTCAACTACCCAACGTACACATCGCATGATAGCCCGCAAAGGAATGCAGGATAGTGATAAGATCTATGCACTGCTGGATGCACTGAGCGATCTTCAGGCTACATCTCACCTGGCGCATGATGAGATTCTCACCTCGTTTGAAGAATTGAGCAAGGTGTTAAAAGTCGAAGAAGTAGCGATGCGAGTTCTGCTGCATGGGGCCGAACAGGTTGGGCTTCTGGAACGCGGAGCAGACGTGATCATGGAAGCTGGCATATTGCTCACCGGGAATATTTCAGATCTGGTGAGACGTCTTGAAAATGCGCAAGCTCAGGTTGCGGCGCTCAGATTATTTGAGCATTTGATAGCGAAAAAATATCCTCAGAATAGCGTTCCAGGCCTGCAATCGACAGAAATATGTTTACGCCTGAACTACAATGCGCAGGAATGGATGGCGGCAGGAGGGGACTGCTTTGAAGCTATGGCTCTCCTTAACAAGTTAAGCGAGCTTGAACCGGAAAGATGCATCTTTCGCCCCTACACACGCGGCATTACTTTGCGATTACACTCATTTTCATCTGTGGAGAGAAGAACTGTTGAACAGCATTTGTCAGCGTATTACTATTCTCGTTATGAGCGATTCGAAGAGCGTCTACAGGCCATTTTAGATTATATATATCTACCGCATAATCTATGCCGACGTGTGTTTATAGAAAGTTACCTATCAGGGCGTACAGATAGCACTCCTTGTGGGATGTGCGATCATTGCGCTCAAAATTATACAGTACCTTGGAACGAGCAGTTAGTTGAGGCAAATATACTGCGTCGCTCTCCAGATCAACAGGTGTTTCGAATAGATACTGCGATGACCGTACTAGAAGCGCTACGCGACCACAACGGTGCCTTTAGCCAGAGCACATTCATAAAAATGCTCTTAGGTGAGGGCTACGGACGGAGGCGTGACGGTGACACATATACGCTCACTCCGGCTGCCCGCAACTCGGAACATTTTGGGGAACTCAAATACCAACGAGTCAAAGAGAAGCTCATCCTTGATGAAATCGAACATTTAGTCGGTCATGGATACATAGTATCAGAGATACGTATGAAGCCCGGCCGAGATGATACCAAGGGATCAGAAGGCAATACCTACACCGTATTGACACTGACATCATCAGGAAGAGATGTACTGGCTGGTGAGTTGAACTTGCATCTGGCTGAATCACAGCAACAGAGCTTGTGAAGTAGGAGAGAAAGCGTGTCAAACTCCGGATCAGTGCCAAAGTATAGTGATAACAATCTCTTGCTTGAAGGGCCTACAGAATTGCTTGAATTGAATAATTGGGTGGAGGCCTGCTTCCAGAGCCGGAGACGTTTTACCTTTACTGAGGAGGAAGTGTTAAAGCCATTATGGGGTGAGGGAGAAGATATAAGACTACGTGAAGATAGCCGCTTTGAAGTGGTGGTTCTGCCACATCAACCAGGAATAATTCAATGGCGCCTTTCTGTGCAGACAGTCGCAAATGCCGCACTTCATGATCTGCTCGTGGATGAGAGTTGGGACGGTCAGGACCTTCGAACATGTTTGGAACGATTGGATGAGGCGCAAGGGACACCTTGGCACGTATTTTGTCTACACGATCAGCGATTTCTACTAGTTAAAGATAAACAGGGCTTACACTCTTTGTCTCTAAATGCAGACAAAAGCAGGCCAGAGCTTACCTTGGAACAAAAAAGCACCATCGAGCGAGTAGCTCCTCAGTTGCTCACAATTGTTGCGCAAAATAGTAAAAAACCCTGGTCAACCACCTCCATAATGGAGGAATTGAAAAGCTTATGTGGGGAGAGCAATGCCTTGAATGCGTGTGTACCTGCTGTTTTCGAAAATTGGTTGCTCACTCAGGAAACCTGGGTGCGAGTTGGGGTGGATACCTGGCTACCAAGGAGCGAAATACCGATCCTTGAGAAGAGACATCGCTATGCAGTACTTCCTGTTTCCCAAGCAGAAAATAGCCGTAATCTCTCCATACCCGAGATGGTGGATGAACATATTTTGACACAGGACACTATTCAGGCTGTAGAAGAACTGATAGGTCCGAAAGATGAGGAAATTAACTTTCCGAATACGAGTGTGCATTGGCGCTTGATATTGCGTACTGTACATCTCAATGAAGGGATTGTGCCTGTTCCAAAGCAGGCTAGAACTCTTTATCCTCATGCGAGAAAACTTTCCAATAATATAGCGTTGGCGGGCATATGGTTTATGGATGCTAGCGAGATGACAGTCTGGTTAGATAGAGTAAACCATCAATTATACGGCAATGACCTACAAGAGCAGCTTGCTTTTTTAGAAGCCGGTACAGTGCTCGAAGTAACGTTGACTACGACAAGTATTGTGTTTGGTACACGCGGTGTTGATCAGCAAGTGGCTGAAGAAGAGGCTCGGCTAGTTGACCTGACTGATCTTGCTCAACGGCGCTCTGCGGTACTGGAAAGCTATAGAGGAAGCCTACGCACAATACTGGCACAGTACAACTACCCTCTTCGTTTTCAAGAACTCTATGAGGAGTTATGTAGCCGCCAACAGCATCAGCCAAATAGCGCATCCATACGAAGTATTTTATCTTCATCTCCTGAATTTATCTTCCTGAAAGTAGAGGGAAAATGGGGATTAGATACGGCAATATCACCTGAAATGAGCCTGAAGAGTTTGCGTCGAGCAGAAATGGTAGCGCGCTATGCCGAAGGTGATACTAGCGCAACTCACCAGGAGCCCGTTTCACTATCAGGAATGATAGCTAAAAACCGGCAACAGCTCACCGCTCTGCGTTCTGTGTATTTAGCTGATGTTAAAATTGGCCTCTCTTCTGAACCGGCAGATTAGGGCGAGCGAATTCGCGTACAGTATACTATAATGAGATAATGTTCAGATAAACCCTGCTGTGTTGATTTAGCAGCAAGGAGGAGATAGGTGGTAAGCCAGAAATCAGCATTGGTCCTGTTAAGCGGGGGACTAGATTCTGTCACTGCCCTGGCTTGGGCTCGACAGCAAGAGTATGTTTTTCGAGGAACTATTTCTTTTGTCTATGGGCAACGCCATATTCGCGAAATAGAAGCTGCGTCCGCTATTGCAGCGCACTATGGCCTGTCACATCGGGTAATTACCCTATCTGCAATTAGCGGATCGCGCTTGACGGACCTGGGTGATATTCCGCAGGGGCGTGATTTATCCTCGCTCTCCGAAACTATTGCACCTACCTACGTCCCCAATCGCAATATGATCCTCCTCGCTTACGCCGCAGCCCACGCGCTTCTTGGTGACGCGGTGTATTTGATCGGCGGATGGAATGCGGCGGATGCCCTCAACTATCCCGATTGCCGGGACAGTTTCTTAGCCTCTGTTGAGCAGACCTTGAGGCTAGCTACGCTCAGGGAGTTTACCGTCGTTCGCCCGTTGATTCACGATGATAAACCAGCGATAGTGCGGCGCGCACTGACTCTTCGCGCTCCGATCCACCTGACGTGGACCTGCTATCTGGGTGAAGCACTGGCGTGCGGAAAGTGCGACGCCTGCCAACTGCGGATTAAAGCTTTTCAAGAAGTGGGTGTAATCGATCCGGTTCCATATGCTATCGCCGTCGACTGGTCGCAATGCCGCCCTTATAGCGAGCTGAATGTATGAAAACGGCGCTCATCACCAAGGTCTTTCGCTTCGAGGCAGCCCACAATTTACCGGGGCACCGAGGCAAGTGTGCTCGCCTTCACGGCCACTCCTACCGTCTTGAGGTGACGCTCCGCGGGCCAATCAAGGATGTTCCCGATCAGTCCGATCACGGCATGGTGATGGACTTTGAAGACCTCTCGCGAATCGTGCGGGCTTCGATAATAGAGCGACTCGACCACTCTCTGCTCAACGAGGCGACGGGAATCCATACTACGGCTGAGAGCCTCGTGCATTGGGTCTGGGATGCGCTGGTTGCTACTGGCCTCCCTGAAAACCTCCTCTATCGTATCCGGTTATGGGAAACGGATACCAGTTTCGCGGAGATTACGCAGGAAGAGCGGGGATAGGCGAACATGCATGTGATGGAAATTTACCGCTCGGTCCAGGGGGAGGGAACTCTCATGGGGGTTCCAACGACATTCGTTCGCTTCTTCGCGTGTAACCTGCGCTGTTCCTGGTGCGACACGAAGTATTCATGGAGCGTGCGCGATGGAGGGACATGGGAAATGCTCTCACCCCAGGAAGTCGCCCAGCGAGTGCGCGAACTCAGCGCTCGCCATGTTGTTCTAACAGGCGGTGAACCTACACTGCAGAAGGAACTAGTCCACCTGGCTGGGCTGCTCAGGGAAAAGGGTCACCACTTGACGGTCGAGACGAATACTACCATTTTTCCCTCGCAGGTTGTTCCGCTGATTGATCTCTGGAGCCTTTCTCCAAAGCTCAGCAGCGCCGGTGAAAACTATCTGCGCTATCCAGCGATCGAGCGCTTCCTCGAAACACTCCATCCAGACCAGCAGCAGTGGAAATTTGTTATCCGTGACGATAGCGACGAGCAGCTCCTGCGCACACTGCTGTGCCGCTACCCGTCATTCGCAGAGCGGCAACTGCCGATCATCTTGCAGCCGGAGGGCGATGCTGCTGCTCCAGATTACGCAGCGGCACTCGAACGGTTGGCTGAGCGCGTGCGCGATCCTTTCTGGAACAGCTACTACGTACGCGTCTTACCGCAGATGCACCTCATTATTTGGGGGAGGAGACGTTGGGTGTAGCGAGGGGCGTGGGAAAGCCAGGTATGCCGAGTCGAAAAACGTGGGATGAGGCGTGTGAGGAAGAGGCAGCCGAAAGTCTATCAGAGGGTACACCCCGCAGCGTTGAGTGTCGCATATGTTACGTGCGTAAGTTTCTGAGAAAATTCGAACTCAGAAACCTGCCTAAGGAAGAAGAGCCAGAGGACGTGAGTAGCAAGGGCAGTTATCCCTTTCGCTTATCTTCAAAGCTTTTTGTAAGAGAGCTTGGACCATCGATCCAGGCTTTTGCTGTTTTGTAACGATCAGGAATATTATTCGTGGCCACTGGCTCGCTCGATCCGTCTGCGCCATTTGTTCGCAGTGCTGGCACTGATCGTCAAGGTATCTGCAATAGCGCGGTCGGTCGCTTGTGGATGCGTAGCGAGGTAGTCCTTCACCCGTTCATAGTTGTTCGCCTCCCGTTCGTGGTCACACCTTGCGGGAGCTTCCTGAGCGGTATTCTCCCGGTGTCCACCCTCGCTCGCTCGTCGTTCGCCTTGGGGAGAGGGCAAAGCTTGCTGCGTCTCCGGCTCCTCTGAAACGGTTACTTGAGCGAGTGCAGCCCGTAGCGCGTCTACCAATTCGGGTGTCGGGACCAGTGGTGCCGGTTGCGGTGTGGAAGCTACTGTGGGCACAGGTTGCTCTGGCTCAAGCCGCACATGGCGTAAGGCGTGCGCCACAATGAGCAGCACAATCGCTATGGAGCGTATCCAAATGAGGGCTTCCACAGGAATAAACACATGCACATATGCTTGGTCGAGCGCAATGTTGAGTGTCTGCTGAACACTTTCGATGTTGCTCACAATGGCGGCGGTAAACAACAGCAGGGCCGACAATAACCCATAGAGCCAAGCCTTCACTCGCTCAGCCTCGGCATGGTAGCGGAACGTGCGGATAATCGTTCCTGCAACGCTTGCATCGATGGCAATACACTGAGTCCATGCCCAAACCCGTTGCATAAAGATGTTATCAGTAAGCACGGAGCCCTTCGTCAGCACGTTCGCCATACTTGCGATGAGTCCAAAGGCCAACAGCAAGACAGAGATGCTTGAAGTAAGCTCAAGTACATAAAGAATACCCGTATCTATCTTCTCAATACTGGTGAATTGCTTCATCGTTTCCTCCTGGTTTCCGGTTTGCTATTGCTTGTTATCCTTTGCTAGTGCTAAACTAGCGAAAACGAAAAGCTAGAGCTATTACCTCTGGCTGTCAACAAGTTTTCTGTTCTAGTCACGCGCCCCAATGAGCGTGTGTTGGGTAAAAAAGATGAGAGCGTTATTACAGCGAGTAAGCTGGGCTAGTGTCACGGTTAATGAACAAGTCGTCGGCCAGATAGATCGTGGGCTCCTGATACTTCTCGGAATTGGGCTGAGTGATGATGAGATTCAGGTAAAAACCCTGGCCGATAAAATTGTCCATCTGCGCATCTTTGAAGACGATGAAGGCAAGATGAACCGTTCTCTCCTCGATATTGGTGGAAAAGCTCTGGTTGTCTCGCAATTTACACTCTATGCCGACGCGCGCCGGGGCCGCCGCCCCAGCTTTACAGATGCTGCGCCACCAGTAGTTGCGGAACCCCTCTTTGAACGTTTCAAGGATGCTCTTGCTAGCTATGGGCTTACCGTTGCCAGCGGGATTTTCGGCGCTTACATGAAAATTGATCTTCGGAATGACGGTCCGGTCACACTGTGGCTTGACAGCGATGAGCTGTGATATCATGAGCGTACTCCTTTGCTAAAAGAGAGCAACATAAAAAGCTAGAGGTAACCTCTAGCTGACAAGTTTTCTCTTCGGGTCACGCTCTCCGATGAGCGCGCGCAGGGCTATAATGAGATCCCTAACCATCCGTCCAGATACACCAAATAGGGGGGCTGGTGAACGATGGGCCTGTCACAATCTGGCTGGATAGCGAGCAGTTGTGATTTTTCTCATTAGCTACTCTATACCCTGTAGATGTTTGAATGCTTGAATTTCGTCGGCGGCGCGTAAGTAGCCTTGCGCCGCGCCAAACGACTGGCCGAGTCGCGCGCTCGCCTGTCGATAGGCGGGGTGAGCCAGCATTTCTTCTGCTACGGAGCGCAGTTTTAGCGCGGTAAGGCGGGTGCGGCGCAGCGTTTTTCCTGCTCCGAGTTGGGCGATGCGTTGCCCGACTAAGTTCTGATCGGCGGATTGCGGGATGACGATGAGCGGTACACCATAGTATAAAGCTTCGCTCACGCTGTTCATGCCGCCGTGTGTGATAAACAGGGCTGTACGCGGTAATAGTTCTAACTGGGGAACGAAGTCTCTCACGATAAAATTGTGCGGGATGGTGCCTAAAGCAGCAATATCTATTCTTTTGCCAACCGACATTACTACCTGCCGATTGCTATGCGAGAATGCCTCGATGCAGGTGCGGTAAAAGTCCGCTTTTTCATTAAACACTGTACCCAGCGAAATATAGATGACCGGCGCATCGCCCAATGCGTCGAAAGGAAATGAGACAGGGTCGGAGCGTGTGACGATAGAGGGACCGACAAATTTGAAACTCTCATCGAGCAGTTCCGCGAATGGCTGAAACTGTTTTGTGGTATAGACGATGTTGAGCAGCGCGCGGTTGCTAAACATATCGATCAGATGTGGCTTTGCAATGCCGTATGTTTTATGCAGGTGATGAGAGAGCGCCCGAAAACGCGCAAGCTCCGCCACTCCTCCAAGCGCCATGCGCGTCACATCGCCCGCCGGATTACTAAAGAGCAGCCTGCCGTTGCCCGGCGTTTTGAAGACCTGCCGGACATTCTGCATGGTAAATGGAGGAATGGCGAAGGTCGTCATTGAGCAGATCGACGGCACGCCGATTATCTGCGCCATATACCTGCCCCAGGCAGACAGACCATCATGAATGATGTAATCAGGCTTTTCCTCTCGCACCTGCGGCAAAAGCGCGACGAGTGAAGCCTGCGCGTTCTGGAGCAACATATAGGCAACCTTGATTATGCTTTCGTTGATCTGTGTCTCGTCATTGAGAAAGGGTGTGGCGGAATTGCAAAAGATAGCTCCTGTAGATTCAATAATCTGCTGAAAGGCGTTGCCGGTGGAGTAATAGATGACCTGTTCGCCGCGCCGCACCAGTTCCGTGACTAACGGCAACGTGGGGTAGGTGTGACCATGCGCCGCGATATTGAAAAATAGCACTTTAGACATCGTTTTTCCTTGCATACATACAAACTGAACAGGCACTTATACATATTGTATCCTAATGGTTTGCTGGCGAGTGGGTGCAAGGGCGATTGAAAAGTGGCCTGAAAGGCGACCGCAAGGGTCGCCTCTACTAAG
>JBOGTO010000463.1:0-5108 GCA_050695155.1 Ktedonobacteraceae bacterium | reverse complement strand
GCTCGGCGGCCTGCTCGCCATCCTCGGCGGCCTCATCGTCTCCATCAGTCCCACCACCACTCCCCGGACGCCCCACCCCCGGTCATCATGAATGGGGGGCGGTGGGGCCATCCCGTAATGTAGGGACGCCCCTTGTGGGCGTCCGGGGGTGGGGCGTCCGGGGAGTGGTGGTGGGACTTATAGAGACGATGAGGCCGCCGAGGATGGCGAGCAGGCCGCCGAGCGCCTGGATGACGGTCATGGAGTCATGCAGGATGAGCAGGGCGAAGATGGTGGCGAAAAGCGGGACAGTTTGCGTGATGGCCGACATTTCCCAGGCTTGAATGAAGCGCAATCCTTCCTGCTGGACGATGTAGGCGAGGCAAAAGTTGCCGACGATGTAGATGGGCAGCACGACCCACAGAGTTGTCAGCGAGGGCTGCCATTGTACCGAATGAATGCCATTTACGATAAGCTGGACGGCCAGGATGGGCAGCAGGGTGGCCGCGCCCAGCAAGAGGCGAATAGCTACCAGGGGCATCGTGTCGATGCGCGTGGACAGGCGTTTGGCGGGAATGATGCCGAAGCCGATACCTAATGAGCCGAGCAGGATGAGCAGATCGCCCAGGCCGCTTCCAGGGGAGATGGCCTGCGTCCCTTTCAAGACGACCAGCACGCCGCCGCTAAGCAGCAGCAGGGTGCCGATGCCCTGCTTGAGACCGATACGCTCTCTGAGCAGCAGGAAGGCAAAGAAGATGCCGGCGATGCCATTGAATTGCAGCAGGAAGCCGCCCACCAGCGCGCTCGTGCGGGCAAACCCGGCCACAATGACGAGCAGAGGAAGAGCAGTGCCTGGGCATGACAGCAGGAAGAGGTCCAGCCAGTCGCGGCGCTTGAAGCCGCGCAACGATTTGAAGAGGGGCGCGCCCCTTACTATGACTACCAGGCTAACCAGCAGGCCCCCAATCGAGAGGTTCAGGAGGGCCGCGACGGTTGCGTCAATCTCCTGTCCTATAAGCCGCACCAGCACTGCCCCCAGCCCAAAGATGAGAGAGGCGATGATGGCATAGCCAATACCGCGAAGATGCATAAAGTTGTTACTCCTGTAACAGGTCAAGTCAAGAGCACACTCTTAATCTGGTCTCATTGACAAGAGTATTCTACCATAGAGGGGCCAGACGCCCACAAGGGGCGTCCCTACATTACGAAAAGGCCCCACCCCCGGACGCCCCTTGCGGGCGTCCAGCCCCTCTATCTATCCCAGAATAGCGCCATACGCATTACGTCGTGTGTGTGTTCCGCTGTATGTTGGAATGTTTTGGAGACCAGCCATAGCAGGGTGACATCACCCCATAGACTGGTCTCGCGTGTTTCATGCCACAACTGGTCGTTGAAGTTGGGCAACATTTCGAGCTGGGCGGCTCGCACTCTGCGGAAGTCGGCAAGCATGGTTTCCACGTCGTTACTATTGTCCCAGGCGGCTTCTTCGTTGAAATCGGCACTGTCGATGGTGATGGGCTGCCCCAGCCATATTTGCATATTCGGCACAACGGCGTTCTGCTCGTAATAGAGCATGTGGAAGACGTGGCGAGCCACGCTCCATTCGTCCGGGTGCCTGGGCGGCGCGAGCAGGCGGCGCTCAGGCGGCACCTGCCCGACGGACCAGATGAAGCCCTCCGCGCCCGCGTTCAGTTGATTGGTAAACCATGAAGAGAGGTCCATTTATGGCTCCTGTTCTAGTGCAACAGTAGTTCGCGGCGTTCGAGCCAGTAACCCGCCAGCCAGGTCAACCCGGCAATATAAAGCGCGACCAGCAGGAAGCCGGGCAGCGCGCTGGCGTCGATGCTGCTATTCACGCCAATATTGTAGCATATGCCAACGGGAATAAGCGGCAGGCGCGAGACGCTGATCTTTACCAGGTACGCTAACTCTGCCACAAGACACGTTTATTTTGTCAGGACTTTTGACGTCGCAAAAACTGGAAACAAAAGCGGTGAAATATACATTACGGGCATGAAATTACCTGCTGGCGTCATATCTGGTAGTTTGTTATCGTATCTATGATCCCTGGGGGTCGTTCGGGTGGCCCAAAAGTCACCCTGGCGGAGTGTATTAGTATGCAACGGAATGTAGTGCGAAATAGCTTATTTGTAGTTACCTCTCTCCTGTTGATCTGTACCAGTTTGCTGGCAATCTCCATAGCCGCGCGCGCGGACCAGAGCCAACCCACAGTGTTGAACGGGCAAATTGCGCCGCTTATCGCGCAGGCACAAATGTTACAAACCACCAGTTCCGGCCAGCAATTGAACCTCTCAATTGGATTACAGCCGCGCAACGCGGTAGATTTGAACAATTTGCTGAACGCTCTTTATGATCCACAGTCGCCCCAGTATCACCAGTATTTGACGCCCGATCAGTTTGAAGCGCTCTTCGCGCCCACGCCCGACCAGGTGCAGCAAGTTGTATCTTATTTGCAGAGCCAGGGCATGACAGTAACAAGTATCGCGCCCAATAATATGTTGATTGACGCAACGGGCAGCGTAGCTCAGGCAGATCAAGCCTTCAGCACAACCATCAATAATTACCAGCTTGGCAGCCAGCTTTTCTATGCCAACGCGACTGCGCCCGTTATACCCTCCGTCATCAGCCAGTTGATTACCTCGATTGGCGGCCTTGATAACAGCACGCAATACCAGCCACTTTACCAGAGCGGGCAGGCACATCTTGCAAAGCTTGCCAGTGGACCTGCCAACGGTTACGGGCCAAAAGACTTGACAGGCGCTTACGATGCCTCGCCGCTGCAAAGCGCCGGGCTGCTGGGAGATAACCAGACCGTCGCGCTTTTTGAACTGGATGGCTACCAATCTTCGGATGTCGCGCAATACTTCGCCAATTATGGTATAGCGACCCCCAATATCAGCAACGTGCTGGTCGATAATTACAATGGCACAGCAGGGCAGGGAGCCATCGAGGTTGAACTGGACATCGAAGTAGTGGGAGCGATGGCTCCCCATGCTAACCAGCTTGTGTATGAAGGACCGAATACGACGCAGGGACTAAATGATACCTATAACCAGATTGTGCATGACCATAAAGCGCAAATAGTCAGTATAAGCTGGGGTTTGTGCGAGTCCAGTTCCGGCCCGGCAGAGCTACAGACGCTCGATAATTTCTTTAAGCAGGGCGCAGCCGAGGGCATATCGTTCTTTGCTGCCTCCGGCGATTCGGGCGCGTATGATTGTAACGATAGCAACCTGGGAGTAGATTCGCCCGCCAGCGATCCCTATGTCACGGGCGTGGGCGGCACCAACCTGCAATTGAATAGCGGAGCCTATGGCAGCGAAACGGTCTGGTCGAATCCCTCCGATACGCAGCGCAGCCCTAAAGGCGCGGGCGGCGGCGGCGGCATCAGCAATACGTTCATCCAGCCAGCATGGCAAACAGGCCAGGACGTTATCAATAATAATAGCAGTGGCGCGCCGTGTAACGCGCCACATGGGCAATATTGCCGCGAGGTGCCGGACGTTTCGGCAAACGCTGACCCCGCCAGTGGCTACGCTGTCTATTGTACCGTCAATAATGCCGGCTGCTCGACGACTGGCTGGATAAACGTGGGTGGCACGAGCGCCTCCGCGCCCCTGTGGGCGGGCAGCATGGCTCTCGTCAACCAGTATTTGCAATCGAAAGGCAAAACAGTCGTCGGCTATGCCAATCCCGCGCTGTACGGCATCTTCAATGCGCAGCAGTCGCTCCCCGCCTTTCACGATATAACGAGCGGCACCAACTTGTTTTATCCGGCGGCGGCTGGCTACGATATGGCGAGCGGTATCGGCTCGCCCGACATCAATAACCTGGCGCAAGACCTGGTCGGTTCAGGAAGCCCAACGCCTACTCCTTCGCCAACCAGCACACCTGTGCCATCGCCAACTGCGACGTTGACGCCCTCGCCAACCAACACGCCCAGTCCTACACCGCCCAGCCCGACGCCTACGCCGCCGCCAGCTATCATCCAGAATGGTGGCTTCGAGAACGGCCAGGCACCCTGGCAAGAATCATCATCGGGCGGCTACCAGATCATCCAGAACCTGAACGCGCATTCCGGTGCCAACAGCGCGTACCTGTGCGGCTATCCTGGCTGTGTTGATCGTATCTACCAGACCTTTGCCGTACCCGCCAATTATACGAAGCTGACTGTCACGTACTGGTGGTATTCAGATACGAACAAGAATACACGCCAATGCCTGGACAACTTCAACAGCCGCCTGCAAACCACTTCCGGCGCGTTGATAACCAACATGCAGCAGAGTTGTAATACCAGCGTAACCAATAACTGGGTAGTGGAAACCTTCGATGTGTCGCGCGCGCTACTCTCCTCCAGAGGCAAGCAGGTAGTACTCTTCTTCCAGGGAACCAACGTCAACAACCAGTATCAACCCACCGACTTCTTCGTGGACGATGTAACGATTACGGCGCAATAGCTCAATTATCCGTAGTAGTCTGTCAAGCTTCGTTGAGCTCTCTGGCTGCCCTGCCTCAGCAGTGTCATTCTGAGCGCAGCGAAGAATCTCTCTCGCCACAGTGAGATTCTTCGCTGCGCTCAGAATGACAGGCGAGATGGTTCAATGAACTGTGTCAGAACACTACTCGCCGAGATAGGCCATACGTACCTCTTCACTCTTTAAGAGGTCAGCCGCCGGGCCGCTAAGTACGATACGCCCGCTTTCCATTACGTAGGCGCGATTTGCGCGCTCGAGAGCGATTTGTACATCCTGTTCTACCAGCAAAAAGCTCAATCGCTTCTGCCGGTGAATAGTATCTATAGCGACGAGCAGATCATCCACCGTGTTCGGTGCCAGCCCCAATGAGAGTTCATCTATCAGGAGCAGATCGGGCCGGGTCATCAGCCCGCGCCCGATGGCGCACATTTGTTGCTCACCTCCAGAGAGTGAGCCTGCTAATTGCCTGCGGCGTTCGCGCAGCTTTGGCAAGAAAGTATAGACTTGTTCCAGGTCGGCGGCGATGGAACTGGCAGACCCCGCTCGATTGGTGTACGCGCCCAAACGCAAATTTTCTTCGATTGTCAAACCGCCGAAAAGCCGCCGTCCCTGTGGTACCTGGGCCAGGCCAAG
>JBOGTO010000462.1:0-4018 GCA_050695155.1 Ktedonobacteraceae bacterium | reverse complement strand
CACACAACCGGCGGTTGTGTGCCATCTCGCTTCAAGGTCTCATATTTGGCTTTAGTGTTCCTATGAGTGGTAAAAGCACCCATCTAAAGGGAAGGATGTGATATACTGCTTAACGAGAGATGACATTCAGTGGGGCGACTGAATATATTCTCTCAACGGATGCCAGGTATCTATCCTTTTCCCCGCGAGTTGATGATTGTCTCTTAGTGCGATGCTTTCGAGACGCTAGCAGGTTACTCACAGTGGAGGAACTATGAACCGATTGAAAGGACTCTGGCGCAACCGCTTCACACGTATGCTTGCCATACCAACTATCATGATGATGATGTTGAGTGTGGTGGGGCTGCCAACCCAGGGCCTTGCTGCGCAAGCTGCTCCGGCAGGAACGGGTAGCTGTACTCTTGGAGCGCAGCATAACATCAAGCATGTTATTTATGTCCAGTTCGACAATGTACACTTCACGCGCGACAATCCCAACGTCCCATCCGACCTCGAGCAAATGCCAAACCTGTTGAATTTCATGCAGAGTAACGGCACTTTGCTCACTAACCAGCATACTCCCTTGATTTCTCACACCGCAGACGATATCCTGACCTCATTGACGGGTGTGTATGGAGATCAACATGGGGTGCCTATCGCTAATAGCTTCCGTTACTTCAATCCCAATGGCACAAGTAACCTCGGTGTCTCTTTTGCCTACTGGACCGATCCTATTTTCGATCCAACGACATCGACGCCGACCGATACGACGTTCAACATGTTGACGGCTAACGGTTTGAACGCACCCGCGCCCTGGGTGCCGTACACGCGCGCTGGCTGTAATGTGGGAGGCGCTGGCACAGCAAACATCGAGCTTGAGAATACCTCGACCGATATTCCTACTGTTTTCGGGCCGAATTCTCCACAGGCTGCTGAGGTAGCCAGCAATCCTAACCAGGCGTTTTCCGACTTTGTGGGCGTCGCCGTCCATTGCGCGAAGGGCAATGCGCTCTGCTCAAGCGCCAATACGGGCGAAGCCGACAAACTCCCCGATGAGCCGGGTGGCTATACAGGATACAATGCCCTGTTTGGCAATAAGTACGTTGCGCCGCAGATCAGCCCGAATGGACCGATAACCGATTTGAATGGCAATGTCATTCAAAGCCCCACCGGCAACGTCGGATTCCCAGGCTTCGATGGCATGGAAGCCACCGTATCGCTTTCCTATGTAGCGGCTATGCAGGAGCATGGAGTTCCTGTTACCTACGCCTACATCTCCGATGCCCATGACGCGCATCCCAATGGCCCCGCTTATGGTCCTGGTCAGGCCGGGTATGTCGCCGCGCTCTCCGCTTACAACACCGCTTTCGGGCAGTTCTTTACGCGGCTGGCGCATGATGGCATCAATAAGAGCAACACCCTGTTCGTCTTTACGGCGGACGAAGGCGATCACTTTGTTGGTGGCGCTCCCCAGCCAACAAACTGTGATGGCGTCACTATTCCTTGTACCTATAGCCAGATAGGTGAAATCAACGGCGATCTTTCGGGCTTGCTGGCTACTCAGAAGGGCATCACCACGCCTTTCAAGGTGCATTCGGACTCGGCTCCCGTCTTCTATGTGACTGGTAATCCAGCCAGCAACGATGAGACGGTGACAAGGCCATTGGAAAGGGCGGTCGGACAATTGACTGCGGTCAACCCCTACACGGGGAATACTGATACGCTGACACAGTACCTGGCCGATCCTGTGGAGATGAATCTGCTGCATATGATTACAGCAGATCCGGCGCGAAAACCAACGTTTACCCAGTTCGCCGACCCCAACTACTTCCTGTTTGCCTTTGCGAACAACTGTAATTCGCCCTGTATTACAGTGCAGCCCGGCTTTGCCTGGAATCATGGCGATGTTAGCCCGGACATCAATACCACCTGGTTGGGTATGGTTGGCCCCGGCGTGCAGCGCCTGGGGCAGGTTGGTACGGTCTGGTCAGATCATACCGATACGCGCCCTACCATGATGGAGTTGCTCGGCCTGAAGGACGACTATAGCCATGAAGGGCGTGTCCTTTTCGAGATCATGCAAAATTCGGCTCTGCCGCCTGCCGTGCGGCATAACCTGGCAGCCTTGATCGCGTTGGGACAATCGCTCAAGCAGATAGACGCGCCCGTTGGTACGCTGGGCCTGACGACGCTGAGCATTTCCACCACCGCGCTGGAGAGCAACGCGCCGAACGATAGCACCTATACGCAGCTTGAGCAGCAGCTCAGCAACATTACCGTCACCCGCAATTTCGTCGCCGGGCAAATCCTGGCGATCCTTGAAAAAGCGGAATTTGGCGGCAACGATTTGAGCGTCGCTCAGGGGAATGCTAATTCGTTGATAAGCCAGGCCAACGCGCTGATAGCGCACGCGAAACAGTTACATGGCTAACACGGATCTGCCCTTTAATGTTTTTGCCAGCAGCGAAATCAGCAACTGCTTCATGTGAAAGTGAACAGTAGTTCTCGAAATCGCTCTGGCCTCGTGGAGAAGCGGGACATCCCCGCTTCTCTTTTCTTTGCAAGATAAATTGTAGAGATGCGATAATGCTAGACTAAGAAAGAAAAACGAAAGGGGACAGATAAACCCATGCGAGAAGCCGGTATTCGCGCCTTTTTGACCGAATTATACGAAACGGGACAGCAACATGATAGCCGGGAGCAAGATCACAGCAAGAAAATGCTAAATCTGGAGCCGGAGACGGCTCAGTTTGTGCATATGCTCATTCGCAGCAGTCGGCGTATAAAACTGCTTGAAATTGGCACCTCCAATGGCTACAGCACTATCTGGCTGGCCTGGGCAGCGTCGGCGAACGGGGGTCGGGTCATAAGCATCGACCGTGATACGAATAAACATGCCCTGGCCGATGCGAATTTGCGCCAGGTGGGGTTGCGTGAGACGGTTGACCTCAAGTGTGGCGATGCGACTGAGGTCGTCGCCGGGCTGTCTGGTCCATTCGACTGTGTCTTCTTCGATGCTGATCGCTTCAGCGCACCGGCGCAGTTGGCCGCGCTCATGCCAAAGCTGGCCGCAGATGTGCTTCTGCTGGCTGACAATGTACTCTCGCATCCCAACGAGATCTCCAGCTACCTGAAAGAACTTGAGACCCTACCGCAATTCGATCGAATCGTTCTCCCTATCGGCAAAGGCTTGAGTGTTGCATACCGGTCAGCAGGAAGCTAAGAGCGATCACTATCGTGAGATTAGGGGTGTCCATGCCATTACTTTCTGATCTGATCAGTTTACCAGAGCAACCACTTATCTCCCTCGTTGGAGCAGGCGGCAAAACCACTACCATGTACACGCTGGCGCGCGAACTGGCACACAAGGGTAAGCGAGTCATCACAACTACCACTACGCAGATTTTCGCGCCCACTCCTGATGAGACAGAGAAACTGATTGTTGAAGCTGAAACCTCAATGTTACTGAACAAAGTGAAAGCAGCCTGGGAGCATCACCGGCGCGTCACAGTTGCCACCAGCATAAATGATCGCGGTAAACTCATGAGCTTACCTCCCGATATGCCCGCGCAATTGCTGCAAGCAGGTGGAGCGGATGCCGTGATTATAGAGGCCGACGGCGCGCGCCATCGCATGATTAAAGCTCCGGCAGACTACGAGCCAGTAGTGCCGCCCCAAACAAATGTGGCCTTGCTGCTCATGAGCGCCGGAGCCATCAACCAGCCATTGAGCGAAGAGATTGCGCACAGGCCAGAACGCATCGCAGCGGTAACGGGCATCAATCCAGGCGATACGCTGACACCCGGTGTAATCGCGCGACTGATGACGAGCGAGCAAGGCGCATTGAAAGGCATTCCAGTAACGGCCAGGATATATTTGCTCATAACGCATGGCACATTAGAGCGGCGCGAGGTCGTGTGGGAACTGGCAAGGCTAGTAGGAGACTCGCCACGTATAAATGATGTCCTGTATTCAGAAGAGGCGGGCGCGTGGTTTCGTGCATAATTACTCTTGCATACCAATCGTAACCCAACTATCA
>JBOGTO010000461.1:0-3937 GCA_050695155.1 Ktedonobacteraceae bacterium | reverse complement strand
CTTTTACATTGCCTTGTCCTTACATGGGTAGGTTCTTTGAAACGCGCCGGGCATTAGAGGCTGTCATCCCTCGCTTCGCCTGTCATCCTGAGCGCAGCGAAGGATCTCTGGCCGGGCAAGACCGAGATCCTTCGCTGCGCTCAGGATGACATTTCTGACGTTGGTTATTAAAATTCATCAGGACGGAGCCACGTCTATTACCGGTTTTGGCTGGCACAATTCATCTGGCAAAACGCTTTGATGGGGTTGGCCGGCGCGTGCGACCGGCTGGCCTCGCGCTAGACTTGCTTCGGGATGGCCGGGGGCGCGGCTCCATTGGTGTAAAAGCGTGTGGTCTGCGCCCGTTGTCCCGCGTCCTGTCGGAATATGGGCGTTCTGACCAGGAAAACTCTTCCGGCTCCCATCGAGGGGCGCTGGCTGTCGTTCTGCTGCTAACTCTGTCTTTCTGTCGCCTTTTCGGGCTGGGTGCCACCTGTTCGTCTCGCTCTGGATGTGCAAATCTGCCGCGCTCCTGAACTGGCGAGACATGCTGGCGGTCACGTAGCGGTCGCGGCGCATTTTTTCGCTCAGGTTCAAGCGTTACCGGGGCCTCTGACCTTGCGGGCGGTGGTGTAGCGACAGGTTGCGCGTCAATAACGAGCCGCTGCAATGCGACGGCCTGCCCCAAAGCGCGCGTCATACGCCGCCATTTGGGCAAGTCTGCCGGTGCCAGCAGCGTAATCGCCTTGCCCTGTTGCCCCATTCTCCCTGTGCGACCAACGCGGTGCGTAAAAAGCTCGCTCGATTCCGGCAACTCGTAGTTGATGACCTGGTAAATTCCTTTGATGTCCAGCCCGCGCGCCGCTACATTGGTGGCAAGCAGCGTCTGCACCTGTCCCTGGCGGAACGCGCTCAATACCTCTTCGCGCGCGCGCTGGCTCTTGTTGCCGTGTAATGTTCCAACCGCAAAGCCCAGCCCGCTGAGTTGTTTGCCCAGCTTCTCGACGCCGTATTTCGTCCTGCCGAAGATGAGGCTGCTTTCTCCCTCGGAGGAATGCAACAGGGTGCAGAGTGCCGCGATCTTCTGTTCCTGCGGCACCTGGTACGCGATCTGTTCAATCGTGCTTTGCGAACCCAGAGGCGGCGTCAGGTCAACTTTGACCGGGTTTTTGAGGAATTTTTTCTCTAAGGTTGCAACCCAGTCCGGTATGGTCGCTGAAAAGAGCGATGTCTGGCGCGTGTCTGGCGCGGTCTCCAGTATCTCTTCGATAACCGGCGCGAAACCACTATCCAGCATCTGGTCTGCCTCGTCCAGCACACATACCCGCAGGTTGCTTAAAGCTAAACTACCGCGATCAAGATGGTCTTTTACTCGTCCGGGTGTGCCTACGACGATCTGCGCTCCATAGCGCAGCGCTGAGATTTGATTACCGTAGGGCCGTCCTCCTACCAGCAGGGCCGTCATAAGCCGCCGGCTGGATGCCAGCTTGCTCAGCACAGCGTGTACCTGGATAGCGAGTTCGCGTGTTGGCAAAAGTACCAGCGCCTGCGTAACACGTTTGTCGCGGGCGACCCTTTCTACCAGTGGGATGCCATAGGCGAGCGTCTTGCCCGATCCGGTCATAGATTGTCCCACAAAGTCATTTCCGGCCAGCAGCGCCGGAATAGCCTCGAGCTGAATAGGGGTAGGCTCTGTAATTTCCATGTTTGCCAGCACCGCGCGCGTCGTGGGCAACAATGAAAAGTCATTAAAAGAAGGCATGAAAAATCCTTTCGGCCAATACGCCTCTTGTGGGCGTGGTGAAGCTCCCAAACGGCACATTGCCAGCAGGGAGTACCAGAAGCAGGCCGTAAAGGATACGGAAGCAATGCTGCAAGCTGATAATGGGTACGAACTTGTATGCAGGAAGAGATTATCTATAGAGGATTGCTCAGAACTCTTTAGCGTCTTTACCGGAGAACAGGATATGCTAGCAGCCTGCTCCATGCCATGCAAACAATGATAACTGCTGCATTATACATGTTCGGGAGGTGTTCGTCAAGTCATGCGTAAGCGGAGCGACAGGGCTTCTCACAAGGCTTTTCTTGACGCCAGTTACTTTGGAGAGTATACTTCAGGTATGGTAATTGCTTCGATTTAGAAGTATATTGCTATCTAAGAATGCGCGAGCGAGAGGTTCTAATGCAGCCATCTTCCCACTATTCGAAGGCTCCCATTACTGAAGCAATTATAGACCTCAAAGTCACTTTGCCTGATGGGTTTACTGTTGATAATCTCGCGGATATTCATAACCATGTCAGAGATCACTTTCCTACCAAAGAGCCGATGCATACTGGCTCACTTTTATTTCAATCGGGTCCAAGCATCAAGATAGATGCCAGTCGGGAGCAGCATGGTTTTCTCTTCAGAAGTGAAGATGGTTTAAGAATCTTTCAAGCAACGTTAAGTGGATTTACATTCAATCGCCTGGCTCCTTATAATACCTGGGAAGAGTTCAGTAGTGATGCCAGGAATTTATGGAATATATATAAAGACATTTGCAAACCATCAAGCGTGACCAGGGCTGCGGTACGGTTCATCAACCGTCTTGATTTACCCGGTCCTATGCTCGATTTCAAAGATTATTTACGTACTGTACCGGAGGTATCGCCTGATTTGCCGCAAGGATTGAGCTCTTTCTTTATGCAGTTACAGCTTCCACAGGAGGATTTGAACTGTATGCTCATTATCAACGAGGCATTTACTCCTCCAACAAGTCCCGAACAAGTGCCGGTGATACTTGATTTCGACTTGTTCCGCGAACAGATCTGGCAAAGTGACGATGAGGCGATTTGGAGTTTTTTGGAAGAGTTGCGACACCGGAAAAATCTGGCCTTTAATGCGAGCATTACCGACAAGACCAGGGAGTTAATTGCCTGATGCCACAGAATGCAAGATTGTCACGCGAACGCAGTAGAAGTATGCTGGTCGTTCATAGCACACCTAGAGGTGTGAGCCAGACCAACGAAGAACTATCAAGACGCGCTATAAGTTCAATAGGGGGCTTTTACGGTTCGTCGGAGGTTCTCTCGTACTCTTCTCCCCGGTTCCCGCTAGATAATGCCAGCGTTGTCGAGACGATTGTTAAAGAAGTACTCAAGGATACGCGAACCAAATTGCAAAATATGTTAACCTGGAAAGCTGGCTGGAATGGCTACGATGCTCTAGCTCCTGATCCTGATGCGATTAAACATGCTGAAAATTGGGTTACAAGGCTTTACCTGGAAGTAGCGGATATAGGTCGAAGGTGGATTCAACCAAATGTCATAGCAGATGCAAATGGCGATGTGGTATTTGAATGGTGGCATGGTAAAAAGAAACTAACTGTCTATATTGGTGACGAAAGCGCAGAGTATGTGCAAGTCTGGGGACCTGATATAGCTTCAGAGATGTCAGATGGTGATGCAGAACCTATTAGTAAATGCCGCGCGCTCTGGTTATGGCTGGCAACATGTACCAATCCTGAATGATCCAGTGTTACCCGATAATCCCGCACATGCCGAGATATATACAAAACCGATATGCCCGAACAAATCAATCTTCCGCAAGCTTTCGGAAAGGCTAGCACAACTTGCGAATGAGCGAGGATGGGATATAGAACTGCAAGTCCTCTTTTAATTATTTTCATCTAAAATTGCGTCATAACTAACAAGCGCTGATGCCTGACGCTCTGCCGGGGAAAGAATGCCTGGGAGGTTTGCTCATGAAACGTTCTTTTCATGTGGGTCAGGTCGTGTTTCATCCCGCGACCCTGGCAGTGTTCTCTGGAGGGGTTGCTGCGTTCATCAGCTTGCTCATCAACCTGGTGAGCGGAGGACATTCCTCTCAAGCGATCTGGATCGCGCTCAGCTTCGCCATTGTGTTCAGCCTGGCTCTCACGGCCTGGCAAGTGTACACGCAAGAGAAGAGCGGGCAGCA
>JBOGTO010000460.1:0-5146 GCA_050695155.1 Ktedonobacteraceae bacterium | reverse complement strand
TCCTTTTTCCAGGTTTCTTGCGAGGCAATCTCGAAGACCACCTGGGGTGCAGGTCCGCTTTTGCCCACGCGCCAGCTGCGGGTGGTTGACTGATACGCCACGCCCTTGATAACTGTCACATCCGGGGCCAGCGGATACTCAAACGGATTGGCGGTCTGATAGATGTTGAGGTTGTCGTAAAGAGCGCACAGTTTTCCGTGAAACAACCAGGTCAGCACATCAACGAGATAACGCACCAGCGCGCGATGGAAGGCCGTTTCCCCCATCAAGTCCTCCTCGGTGGAGTGGGAATCGTAATAGTACTCTACCTAGTTTTCACTGCGCCGGGCCATTTCTTTTGTCCTTTCGTATTACCTGTCCAGTCCAGCTCGCCGATGCAAGGTCTGTCCAACCCCACATTTTTCTTCTATCGCAAGTGTACAGGCCGATGCAGGGTATGTCAATCTTTTTGCGAACATTTTTACCAAAGTCACTTGATCCAGATGGGCATCTCGTCGTGATCGATGCCGAAATGGTGCGCCACCTCGTGCAGGACGGTATGCTGCACCTGTTCGCGGATGCGGTCGGGGTCGCCATGACAATAGCGTTCGATGGTGCGCTGGAAAATGGTGATGGTTTCCGGGTACGCGCTCTGCTGGCTGCCATACACGGTGAGCGGCACACCTTCGTAGAGACCCAGCAGGGTATAGCCCTCTTTTGTGCCGACTCGTCGCAATAACTCTTCCCCCGGTTCATACTCAACCTGCACAAACACGTTGTCCATGCGCTCGTGAAACTTTTCAGGAATCGATGCCAGCGCCTCCTCGACGAGTATTTCAAATGGCGTCAATGCTGGTCGTGCCTGTTCGTCTTCGATGCCATCTTCTCTATCTCCATGCTCAGGATGCTCTACATCTTGTTCTTCAGAGGAGTGCGGTTTCTTATACGAGCTTGTGCCGCCGCGTAAAAGCAGGAAGAGACCAATGGCCGCAAAAACAATGATGCCGAGTTGCAGAACTGTACCATCGAGTGAGGTCAGATGATTGAGATACAGGCTCAAACAGATCATGGCTATAAGAAAGCTCATGGCAGCAAAGAAAAAACGAGAACGCTGCTCATTTGAGCGGAGCGTGCCTTGATCGAACTCTGGTTCATGGCTGAGATTATCGATTTCGTCAGAAGAGTCGTTCTCTTCTTGCTGCTCGCTGTAGTCTTGCTCAGACATAGCTATCCTCGCTGTACGCCTGCTTATTGCTTCTGAATATGAACCAGGCCGCTATCGGTGGTTATTTGCAGGATGGCTGGTTGGCTGCTTCCCACGGTATTGCTACCAAAATCATTCTTGAGCGTACCCGAAATGTTGCTGAAATCAAGCTGAAAGGCGGAACTGGCGGGCAACGCTATGGTTATTGCGCCGCTGCTGGACTCGAATTGAACGTTGGCCCCGGAATCGATTGTACCCTGGAAGTTGAGGTTGCCCGTTTCCGTCTTTAACAGCGTTTGCTGGTTTACAGTCGCACCGGACAATGTGATGGAACCGTTGCCGCCTGTGCTGACAGTCAAACCCCAGCGTACATCGTTTGCCACAATCGAACCTGTGCTGGAATTCAATGTGACAAGGCCACTAAGCCTGGTCGCGTTAATCGAACCATTTATGGTCGTGGCCGATATTGTTCCGCCAAGATCATGCAAGATTACCGGCGCACTTTGCGATTGCACATCTATGCCTCCCTCCAGACCATCGATTTCCACTGAGCCTGAGGTGATTTTCACCTGGGCATTGGCTCCGACTGCCTCCGCGCTCATGCCGTCGATTTGTACTACGCCAGACCCTTCGGTAAGTTGGATGCTGCTACCCATTGGCACGGTAATGTCTAAATCGATGCTTCTGGAAGACGAGACGGCTGTATCATTATTGGCAGTAATGGTGATGGTATTGTTGTTCGGACCGCTTTCGTTGGAGGTGACATCCATGCCTTTGAAATTTGCCCCTTTAGCATGTTCTGTCGCCAGTACGGTAACGTCACTACTCGACCCTCCAATATGGATATGTACAGAACCAACATCATCTGTTATCACCACGATGGGTTCGTCATCCGCGCTGGAGGTCGGTCGATAGTCATGGACGGGCAGTACCTGCGCCTCTGAGAGGGATGCGATACCGGGCTGAGCCGGCAGCACCTGCAATGATGCTGGGCTACTAGCTGTATGGTTGCTGACAGAAAGAAAGAGAGCGCCGATCAGGGCAATGCATACGACCAGGATCAAGACGGGGATGGCGATGAACCGCGTTTTGCGCCTGGTTCGCCGCTGTGGTTCCAGTTTATCTTTTTCCCGATAAGGTATTTCAGCAGAGGCATATTCTTCCGGTGCTATTTCAAACGATGGCGCTTGCTCGCGCGGATCGAGGTTTATCACGCTTTGTTTCTTGCGGTCAGGAGGTTGCCATTCCGGGTCAACAAATTGCATCTGCTGCTCGTCCATCGATTACTCCACGGTTTATAAGGAGTACAACTATATGAGTATAGACGCGCTTGAAATGAGATTGGTCTCACAGCAAGCAATTTCAGAACGATTTTATTCTTTGAGTCCCGCGTCATCCAACGCGCGTTCCAGCAGATCACTGATATTCAGTACTGCTGCCCAGTGGCGGAGATACTGCCATTCAAGAGCAGTTCCTCTGAGCTTGAGGACTCCCATAATATCTTTCCATTGGCGATCTGATACTCCACCGCCCATTTTATACCACTCGAGTTTAGTAAGCACAACATCTTCGGGAGATTCTACAAAAAAAGGGCGATCATTTTGTGAGTCGGTTAATGTTCCTTCCTCAATCCTACTACGCACAGCCAGGTCAAATGGGCGATTCTTTTGAATGAATATATCCACCTTGAACATGGTTTTATAGTGAAGTAAACTGAACTCCGAGCGGCGTTTGATTGCCTCTTTGATGCTATCAGCATCCATATAAAAGGAGTCTTGCAGGTACAAGACAAATGGTTCGACATCTACGATACGTATATCTGCGATGACATCTACATCTGCGGTAGTACGATAAATGCCATGTGTAAGACTGGCGACTGATCCCCCAACATAGTAATCAATGCCAAGCTTCTCAAAAGTTTCCACAACTGGAATGAGCGAAACTAAAATTTTCTCTATGCTCATTGCTGTCTCTTTGCCAGATGCGCGCGAACGCGATCAGCCAGATCTTTGCCATAAGTGACTTCAACAAAAAGGAGTTTTGCTTCCAACTCACTTAGCTCTGGATGCGCTCTCCTGATGCCCCTCTGAGCCATTTCTAAAGCTTCACCGCTTAATTCAAGGCCCAGTTGCAAACGTCGAGTCTTGCCTGCTTTTCGCAGCAATTCGATTTGCACCCGTTCCACTTCTGGGCTGGTATCTTCTGATTGTGTTCTCATACATATTTGCCTCGCCTGTATTACTCTAATGCAAGTGTACAGGGCTATATGAGGTATGTCAATGTTTTGCGAACATTTATACCAATTTATCTCTTTTATGTATGGATAATGGCGCGTTTGCGCGTATAGCGCGCGCTCGACCAATCGAGCAAATCGGCCAGTTCGTCCTGGAATGTGGCAAGTTCTTCTTGCAGGGTACGTTCGTCGGGCAACTCGGTATCTTTCCAGATGAGCGAGATGACGACTTGCGCGGGGTTGGTCTCATCTTCAAAGATGTAACGCTGCATAGTGCCGCGAAAGAGATGTTGCTGCGCTTCTTGAAAATGTTTGAGCTTCTCGATCAGGCGCTTATGCTGACCCGCTCGCACCTGCACATGAATATCCAGACCGCGCACTTTTGCGCCAGCGCGATAGACGCGCCAGGGAGGAGGATTGGCGCGTGTGCGGCCAGTAGGTTTCGCCTTAAATTCCGCGACGGCTTTTTTCGGTATGAGGTAGGTGCCACCTACCATTTCCGCAACCAGGCGTTTCTCGCGTATATATTCGTAAACGGTATAATACGAAACGCCGAGTTTCTTTGCCGCTTCGGCGGTTGAAAGAAAATCTCGCCCACCTGTATTCGATTCGTCCGAGTCGCCGACACCGTTCGATTCGTTGCTATTCATCTTCATTGGCGCAGTGTACTATTTTGTACTATTTTATGTAAACTTCAAAGTAAATTAGTCTTTCTTGCTAATAGTACGATTCATCTGCTATAATCGCTTTATCGGTATAAATTTGATAAACCGAAGTTATGAAAAACTAAGGAGTTCTCATGACGAGCAATTATGCATATGCATCCCCGGAATGGGAACATCAACATGCGTCGCCATCTGCGTATGCGTTTGATGCCGAAAATGAAAACGAGATAGCGCGTCTGCTTCTGCAAGATCGTTATCTGAGCGAATGTATGGAAGGCGTCCTACCAATCTCACTTGATTTATCGCGGGTGAAGCGCGTACTCGATGCAAGTTGCGGCGCGGGCGGATGGCTCTACGAGCTGGCATGGAAACATCCTTCCATGCATGTGACGGGCATCGATCAACAGCCTTATTTTGTCGAGCAGGCGGAAGAGCTTGTCAGCTTACTCGGCAATGCCACCGTTATGCAACAGGATATACGCCACCTGTCAGACGAAGTGTTACCTCCTGAATCATTCGACCTGGTACACGCTCGTTTCCTGGTCAGCATGTTGAGTCCGCAGGAGTATCCAGCCGTTTTAACTTCTCTGGTTAATCGTTGCCGCGTGGGTAGTCTGTTTGCCTGGGACGAGTTAGAGTTTCCTATTACGAATAGCCCTGCTTGCCAGACATTTTACGCGCTAATGCAGGATAGACTGAAAGCGGCAGGTCGCGCCTTCTCGCCAGGACATGCGCTCGGTATCACTATGATGATGAGAAGTCTGATGCAAGAAGCCGGCTGTAAGGTGACGCTTGACGCGGTATCCGCCATCGAGGTATCCAGAGGAACAAAGGGACGCGATACCTTCGCATGGCAGATGCGCGTGCTGGGCAAGCAGATGCGCTCCTTTCTGCTGGAGGCCGGAGTGACGACGGGAGCTTTTTTTGATGAACTATGCTCGCAGGCACAAAACGAGATTTCTAACGCTGATTTTTGTGGATTGATTTATGTAAGAACGCTGGTAGGGATGAGGATAAAATAGAGACAAATAGCAGGCTGGACAACCGCGCGGTTGTCCAGCCTGC
>JBOGTO010000459.1:0-16825 GCA_050695155.1 Ktedonobacteraceae bacterium | reverse complement strand
TCGGATCAATGATCAAGGGACCGCAGTATTTCCGCCACCTGACGAGCATGCCCCTCGGAAGAATGCTCACAAATTTGCAAACACACGCTCATCGTGCGTAAGGAGTGCAGTATGAAATCAAATCGTTGGTTTGGGGCGTGTATGGCTTACACACTCGTGGCGCGACGCCCATGGCCGCCACAAAATCGGCAAACAACGGGTTCCATTTGGGCGTCTTGCCATCCATCTCCAGGATCACACTCTTCATGCGATCGGTCAGCACTGCTTTGGGCAGTCCGCCAAAGTACTCGAAGGCCGCCATCAAGCAGCGGATCATAGTGGGCGTATCGCAGCGCTTCACACAGGTGATGTAGCGCATGCGTGAGTAGCCCAGAATCGCCACAAAGCCGTACACCTTACGCTGCACTCCGTCCTGTTCGTAGCCCAATTCTGCCCAATCGAACTGCATTTGCTCGCCCGGTTTCGTTTCGTAGCGCTTCACCGGTTGCTGTCCCATGACTTGCGGGCGCAAGGGCAGCACGAATTCCTTCAGAATACTCATGCCTCCGCCGTAGCCCAGCGCTTTGAGCCGTGGCAACATCGTCGTGCAATTGTACAAGTGATCTTCCTCTACCCACTTCTGGATCTGCTCCTTGTACGTATCCAACTTGGAGCCTCGTTTCGCTCGCGCCACTGCGGCTGGATTCCCGCGCAAATATTTGCGCACCGTATTGCGCGCCAGGCCTACTTCCTGGGCGATTTGTCGAATAGACTTCCCCTGGATGGCCAATTCGTGTATCGTATTCACGGTACCACTCCTGATCATGGCTGCCTCCTGTGGTGTTTTACTTCACACAAGAGTACGGCCTTATTGGGAGTGGGTCAATTCCCCCTGGCATCTTTGGCAATTATACCCCGGCGTTAATAAAGGCAGCCTATCGTCGTGAGAAGGCTGCTCGGCAGGAGGAGGAAAAACGCCAACCAGGAGCACAAACCCATTGGTTTGATAAGAAGATCGCTCTTGAGGTTTTGCGCTATCGTTTCCAGTTAGGAAGAGAGAGCATTCGCATTGCTACGGGCTTTTTTACCGTTCGTGGCTATAACCTTCTGCGTACTGCCGCGCGTGATAAACGGATGTACATCTTAGTTGGTTTGGATGATCCAGGAGAAAAGCGCGTCAGGAAAGCGCTCATCCAGGAGATCATGCTCGATTTACGGACAGGTGTGGATATCGATCGCAGAAGTGCTGTTCTAGAACTGGTGGAAAAGCTCAAAGGTGGCAATTTTCAGATTGTGGATGCCAGGGCCATGCAGCACCACGCCAAATTGTACATCGTAGATATGGCGGTGGCTATGATTGGGTCAGCTAACATGACTGGGCGGGGATTGATGGAAGCGATTGAGGCGGGAAACGTGATCGAGGACCCGGCAAAGGTGGCTGATCTAGTGCAGAAGTATCATGAGTATTTCTATCACCCTAACTGTGTAAACATCAGTCAAGAGTTGATTGAGACGCTGCTCAAATGGCTACAAATGGCACGCCCCTGGGAGGTCTATCTCAAAACGCTCGATGCTATGAAGAGTTTAGCTGAGACGAGCTTGCAGCGGACATCTTATCAGCAACCAGTCGGGTACCAGAATGTGGTCATCGCTCGCGCTTTGCGCCAGATTGAAGAGGTCAGAGGGGCTATGGTCGTTGCCTCAACTGGTTTAGGGAAAACAATCATTGGAACGGATATCGCGCTCCGCTTGCATGAACATGGGGAAATCCTCAATGTGATGGTGATTGGCCCCAAGGTCGTGGAGAAAGAGTGGAGAAAGCGGCTAGTAAGCGCAGGTCTTCCATGTGATTACTTTATTCACCAGGCGCTTGATGTAAGCCCGGAGCAACATTGGGAGGCAGTTGATGAGCTAGAAGAAAGACTGGCGAATATGGATGATCGGTGGCTTATCATTATCGATGAAAGCCACGAACTCAGAAATCGGTATAGGAAAGATATTTCGGATAGGCAGATGGAGGAGCGTCGGGCCTTCCAGCGGCTGGTCCCCGTCATTCAACGCAGTCAATGCAAGATGCTCTTATTAACTGGTACACCGTATTCTACAGACGTTGAAAACATTAACAATCAACTCTATCTGCTTCCCCATACGGCACCCCTACAGGCCTTGCCGACATTAGAGGGATATATTGATCCGAAACCCTGGACTATTCGCAAGCTTCAGGAACTGAGGGATTCGCCCGTAGGTTCTGTGATTACAACTCCTCATGTCGCAAAGTATTATGGACATGTTGAAGGAGATGACATCTCCATTGATTTTCATGGCGAACGTCGTTACATTCCGCATGTGCAACTCTACCGTGTCGATGTTGTGCCGATATTGGAGCGGGAGATCGTGCGGGCCTTGGATAATGGCTGCTTCACGGTAGATGCTCCTGGCTGGAATGGGAAGGTACGCACGAGTATCGAGAGGACGTTGCGTGTCGCGTGGGGAAGCTCACCACAGGCATTGCGTGAAGTGATCACGAATGTGCTAGGTGTTGGCCGGGAAACATACAATGTCACTTATATCTGCTCACCTGAAGAGCAGCGAAAAACGCTCGAGCCTATCCTCGATCAACTCAGAAATTTGACTTTTGCTGAGGATGCGAAATTACAGTGGTTATGTGCTGAACTAGAACGGTTATGTGGGAGTGGGGGGAAAGTAATTGTCTTTTCTGAGCAACTAGCGACCGTCGTTTACCTGGAGCAGGCTTTGGCGATGCTTGTTCCGTCACTCAAAATCGCCTGTACGGTCAAACAGTCTGATAAGCTATCACAAAAGAAGACTAAAAAAAGGAGACTCCAACACAAAAGCGATCGCGACATCTTCCGGCTCCTGGCAGATTTCGATCCAAGTACAACACCGCTCATTGAGGATCAAAAGTACAATGTGCTGCTCACCACGGACGCATTTGGCGTTGGGGTCAACTTACAAACTGCTCAAACGGTCATCAACTACGATCTGGCATGGACACCAATTGAGCCAACGCAGCGAGCCGGGCGTGTACTGCGACTGTTTCCTTCGCCTCGTACCGTGAAGCTGTACACCCTCATCCCCAAACAGTCTGGCGATGTGCAATACAGACGCACATCGCAGGGACTTTTCCGACGTTCAGAGAAACTGATCCAGCGCCACGAAGACTCAACTAGTATCCTTGTCCTACCGACAATAGCTACCCAAACCCAGCAGGACATTCATATGGCGAACCTTGTGACAGGCATCTCCGTTGTTAACCTCGGAGAAATCCAGATTGAACAAGTGGAGAAACTGGAAGTGTCCACGAGCTTCAATCACGCGGCGGTTCTCGAGCCTTTCAAGAAGGTGGCACAGGCGATTCCAGATGATATTATCAGCGCGATGGAGTATAGTGGAAACAAGCCGTTGATGTATGTCTTGCTCTGGCATAACGGGAAACACTACTGGCCTCTCTATGATATCAATCGCCAGCGCCTCATGCCTACGCACATAGATATATCGGTGATCCTCGACCACATCGCGTGCCAGGAGGGTACTCCAACTGCGATCGTCGATGCTGATCTTGTTGAGCGCTGGAGTGATGCCTGTATCCAAGCATGGTGCAACTTGCAAAAGGTGGCTCCAGAACAGGTGATTCGTATTTGTGCGATGTATCTACAACCACAAGGAGAAATAAGCACCTTCAGACGTTGGCTTGATCCCGAGGAAGAAAAGAAACCTCCTACCGCATCCCGTACCTCTAAGAGGCTCCGGGCATAAGCGTCCTCGTTGTCTCTGCAGTAGAGAATACTTGAGGCAACAGGAGTGTTCCTCCAAATTCGTTATCTCACATTGGTTGCTACATAACCATGAGCCTCTCTGTCCCATTGAAAGTAAGATTTCATATCTTCAGGCAGAGATCGCCGCAAGCGACGTGAAACAGCAATTTGCCCACCCCCACTTGCTTCTTCAAACGCTGCGGCCCGCTCCACCGCTTGTCCCAAACAGATGGGATCACGATAGTTGCGCTCCCCGAGCCGGGAAACAAGCGTTACCCCAAGATCTACACCAATCGCTAGATGAAGCGAAGCAGCTTGAGAGAGCCAGTCCTTGATCGGCCCCTCTATGGCCGATTGCAACCCAATCGCCGCCTGGACAGCACATTGCGCGGCTGTTCGTTCCTCTCCGACGAAGAGTGCTTGTACGCGATCCCCTTGAAATTGTACACGTAGTCCAGGAAAATCCAATCTCACGATACTGGCCATTTCCTCGCGGATGACATGAAGCACTCGGAGAGCTTGCTCCTGGCTCAGGGTTTTTTCAGACCGTTCGATATAGCGAGTAAAGCCAGAAATATCTGCAAATAAAGAGGCTGCAAACACGCGTCGATTGTTGTGGATACTCAACGCATGCAAACTCTTCAGCGGTGCCTCAGCATGCATGGTGATCGGTTTCGAGAGCAATCCCTGTTTCTCCTGCTGGAGACGCTGTTTCACATCCGCTGGCCTCCATCGAATACCATGCGTCTGAAGTAATCGTGAGAGAGTATGCTGTTCGGGTGTACGAAGCGAGTAGACACGAAGGTTAAGACCCGTCTTCACACGACAGCAGCGACCTAGCAGGACCTCCGATAGAACGTCTTTCAGACGTTGTGTCAGGCGCGGAGACGCATCGGTGGACTCGATAATCTTCGCAGCGTAATTGGCGGCAGAGCCGATAAATAACAATTCGCGATCATTCCTCAATCCGTTGCTGGTGGCAATGGTCATTCCTATGTCTGCACCACTTGCAATGCCTGTCTTGCGGTAGCGGGGAAAAACTTCGTGAAACACAGTTTGGACAAACTCGTCGAGGACGAATTGCAGCAATACCGCGCGCGTTGCCAGCGCCTGAGCGTCGTGGAAAGGCTGATAGAGCAGCGCATGCAGTTTGGGTCCTTGAAAGTGAACACATATCCCTCCGAAGATCTGCTCCACAATGCGAACCACCTCGCGCTGGTAGAGATGGACAGCAATGATCAACTCTTTATACGCCTCTCCCTCAGGAACCGACGAAACAAGATGCACGAAATTGGTAAGAAGCGCGTAGACATGGACGCCGTAGATACGCTTACACTGGTTCTCTGACACAGCTTGCTCTAGATCCATCACCTTTGTCAGGTCACTGATGTTGATAGGTTGCATCCCTCGAAGATGCTGTTGAATGCGCCGATCACTGCGCTGATAGTTCCAACTCATTCCTCGGTTCCTTTCGCGTCTATCCCGCCGGGACCATACGTATAAAGCGTCTGAGAGCCTGCTCCGCGAATTGCTACCTGCTCATGTCTTTTGAGAAGCATGCGCAGTGTCCCAGGGAGAAGACAGGCAAACGCTTCCCCTATGACGAGAGGTGCCTGGAGTTCTTTGGTCGCACTCTCATAGCGGGCTGCCATGTTGACAGGATGGCCCAGTACGGTAAATTGCCGCTTGCCCTCACTGCCAACATTCCCAATAAATACCTGCCCAGCATTCAAGCCTACGCCAATCGCAATTGGCTTGTTCCCGAAGGTCATGTGCGCCGCGGAGTCAATCATCGCTTTGGCGCACGCAAATGCCTGCATGACAGGATCTTCCTCGCCCGGAGCAAACCCCCAAATCGCCATCACGGCGTCCCCGATAAATTTGTCGACGAATCCTTCGTGATGGTGGATCACACTGACCATGGCGTCGAAATAGAGGCTCGACTGTCGGGCAATATCCTGCGGTGCCAACCTCACCGATTGTTCGGTAAACGAACGAATATCGGCAAAGAGAATGATCGCGTCGATGTAGCGCGGCTCACCATATGCAAGACCCGTAGCAAGGAGTCGCTGCGTGATCGCAGGAGAGAGGTGTGCAGAAAATTCGCTGAAGAGGAGGTGCTCATTGCGAAAGCGAAAGGCGCGCTCATTGGTCGCTTCGCCAAGTTTCTGGGAGACAAATCGCAGCAAGTTCCCCGTAAAGGTGGAATCTCCCATCAAGCGCTCAACCAGCAGGCGGGGTAGGACGAGCGCCTTGACCACTCCTTGAGCGACAACGGTTGCGCTGCGGATCGTTTGGTTGATGAAGGCCTGCTCCCCAATCGCCTCATCGGCACATCGTGTAACCAGAAAGATGCCGTCCGTGAGAATCCGTACCTGCCCATGCAAGAGGAAGTACAGACCATCGGGCTCATCGCCCTGGTGGAACCGGACCTCTCCATCCCGGTAGTACCGGATCATTCCCTCTCGCTTGATCATCTCGAGTAATTTGAGAGAGATATGCCGCAGAAGCGGGAGACGCATGATCTCGACATCGTAGGATGTATGTTGCTTCTCTTTCACAGCTATTCCTGTGATCGTTCCTTGTTGATTGATCGCTACAAATAGATTTGCCTTGATAGGTATGCTACGAGCATTTTGCCTTACCCTTCCGCACATACTCTATAACGAGCACAAGTGCATCGTAAAGGAATTATTTCACATTTCTCGCGGAAGATCATCAGCTATTACACAGAAGGTAATTGCATAGCATGGTGTGAAAAGAAGCCATCTCTCCTGGCTAGGATGACGTCTCACTAAAATGATGATAACCGTCATCGAAAAAGATGGAGGTAGTCGTATCGCTCACATAATGGGTGCGGTATACTCTACGAAGGATGATGCAGAAAATTATAGGAGACGCATTGCCGACATCAAGGGTAAGAGTGCTGCTATGGCCAACGGTGAAGAGTATCTCACTGGTCAGACGCTCAAGAAGCGCTATATCATCGAGGGCGAAATTAATAGGGATGCCATGGGGGTGGTCTACCTCGTGTGGGATCACAAATGGAGGAGACCTGTCGCCATCAAAGTGTTGCGGACCAGAGAGGCGTGGGAAATCAATCAGGCTACCTATGCGCTCCTGCTGACTCGCTTCAATCGTGAACGATCCATCCTTCTCCGGCCTCGTCATCCACATATCGTCTCCACCTATGATGCAGGTCAGTATGCTGAGATGCTGTACTTTGTCATGAAGTATTGTCTTGGAGGCAGCCTTGCGCAGGTACTGCAACAGACGGAATCGACCGCTTCTGCTGATCTACACAGGTACATCGCGCAGGCTGCATCGGCACTTGACTACATTCATGCGCGTGGCATTGTGCATCGAGATATCAAGCCGCACAATTTCTTGCTTGACCGGCATGGCAATCTGCTCCTCACAGACTTCGGCATCGCCCACATCATTGGATCGACTTTGGCCACTTTCGGGCAGTTTTGGGGAACTGAGGCCTATGCTTCACCGGAAGCCAAGCGCTCGGAGAAACCCGACCCACACGATGATATCTACAGCTTGGGAGTTGTGCTATATCAGTTGGTGACAAGACATGACCCCACCATGTTGCATCAACTACGCCAGGGGATACCTCCAGGCATGGATCGCGTGATCAGCAGAGCGACTGCAACGCGCCGACAAGATCACTATGCATCGGCTGATGTCATGGTATCGGATGTAGCGGTTGCCCTTGAAGAGGAAGAGTACGAAGTTCAGGAGCATGTCTCTGTCCAGACACCCTGGACCGCCAGGCGCAAATGGCCTGCTTGTTCTCCTCAACGGCTCCAACATGCCATCCCTGTCCGACGTGGAGGTGATTGGTTTACACGGATACCAATTGCCTCTCGGCCACACCGCTTCAACTCCAGCTTAGGAGGCCTTCTGGTGTTGCTGATCGCGTTTGCCGCTCTCATCTTCTTTGCCCATCTGTTGATGAACAATGGATCGCCATCTACGTTCTTTATCAACAACGGCCCTAGGGACGTGTCGGTTTCGGACTCACCGACTCCTTCACCCCTGACTGCGGCGAGAGTGGCCGTACAAGATTACTACCAGTTCTGGATTGGCCGAAACTATCAAGCGGCTTACGATTTGTTGCAAGTAAACTATCGACAACACCATCCTTTCTCTACGCTGCTGGCAGACTACGAGCATACACAGTATGCGTGCGTGTCGATTGATGGCATCGTCCAACTGCAAGATGGGGTATTTCAAGTGATGGTAACGGATAATGCGATTGAGGAGGCACCATCGGAGGGAGGAGTGGTGACGAATCAGTATCGTATCGTCTATGTAGTCGACCAGGAGCAAGACATGTGGAAATTAGCGCTAGTTCGTCTCGCACTTGTATCGACGCATGGAAGTTGCCATGCTCCATAGGATCGTTGAGGAGAGCTATTCGAGCAATCTCTCGACGTTTCATTCATAGTGAAAGAGGTACAAGACGCATTATGAGAATTACGTTCACAATGGAAAGCCGGGCGCTTCTTCGTCAAAGGTATATCAGGGTTCTGGAGTGTCGAAAAGCCCCTGTCAGTTCGGCATCGATCTATAATCCGGTACGAGACTTTCTTATCACGCACACTGCGCAAGGGTATCCGTTCAACCTGATCTCCCTGCTTCATGCAGCCTCAGTGCAACTCTTTACTACACCGTACACGACCAGGCAGTTATTACGGCGCACTCTCTTTGCATCGGGAGGATTGTACCTAGCTCTGGATATTCGTCACCAGGATCTGGCAATCCGCAGTACTTTTAGCGATTTTACCGCAGGATTTAGCCATCAGTTTGGCGTGGCCCTGACCCTCATGTCTATGTCTGATGCATTTGGCATATCCTGGGACCAACTAAAACCCATTCGGCGTGAAAAGGTTCCTACGATGGACTTTGAGGCTCCGCTTCATCAGGGTGCTGGGAAGTTGCAACTGGAGGCCAAGGGGACGACTAGCTTCGCCAGTACCGGCTCTGCGCGAGGAAGTATCACGAGAAAGAAAAACCCGGTGAATCCAACCAACCAGGGGACAGCAGGGACACCAGTAGCAGCCATTGGTATCATTGTCCAGGCTGCTTGCATGGAGACGTCTTCTTCACTTTCGAGTCGACGGACAACTCAGCGAAGCCAAAACGCCTTGCTTGAGATCATCGACCCGGAGCCTGACGGGAATCAGACCGCGCTTGATGAGCGTGGCATAAAAGCTGGTCAATACTGGCATTATGCTGGAGTGGCGCTGTTTGCAGGCTTTCCCAAACTGGCCGTAGAATTTGCTACGCGAGCCAGAGAGCTTGCCTATGGCAGATCCATAGCGCATCGGCTGCATGATCTTGATTTTGGGAGGGATACCATATTGAGTCTACCGCAGGGTGAAGTCGTTGGTGTGCAGTGGAGACCAAGCGACCTGGCCGAACTGGATGATGATGTCTGGTTTTATCAAGCTGCTAATCCCGAAGCCCTCCGTCAGATTACTGCGCAAGATGATTTTCCACTGATCAAGCCCTATCGCTTTGATAGGCAACAACCGCAGCCTTTCTCGGGGATGACGGAGATAGCGAGCAGTATCCTCCCAGATCGATCATTTTTTGGCATAGGTGTGGGGCGTTTGGATCGTTTGCGCAGAGTCGATCCACGCGAGGAGCAGAATGGAACATGGCAAATGCCTCTGTGGTAGACCTATATGCTCTGCCAGTCAGCTTGCGCGGAACGATAATCTATAGATACCTCTCTTTCAGAAGAATAGTTCTGACAAATACCACTCTGTCTAGCGTTACTCATCGCTTTCTTGCGCGTCAAGTGAAGAAGAAGGCATTTTCCAGTCTTGCTCTACGCTTTAGCAGCGGGGGTCTGGCCGTTTGAGAATGTTTTCTAAGACCTTTGCAAATGCCGTAATTTCTGGTAGGAAACCGCTTGGAGAGAGTTATGAGAATTGAAATTGTTACCACTGACGATTCACTAGCATCAGATATTATGGGGGGCTATGATGACACGATATCTATCCCTGGTGGAGCTACACTTTCGTATAGAGGGACAACCATACACGAGAGTCTCAAATTCCCTGAAACGCTTACCTTTATTCTTGAAAATGTTGTGGGGCCAATTGCATCAGGCTTAGTAGGCAATTGGATTTATGAGAAGATAAAAGGGCGGGCGAAAACGGCACGTATCGAGAGGAGAGAGGTTCGTGTGGTGAGAGAAGAGATTATACGGGTCATTGAGGAAACGACAGTCCGCGAAGAATGAAGGAGGAGGAAGAACGACCATTCCCTTCATCAAATGCCGATACGAAGCACAGAAAAACTATTCAGGCGTGCAGAAACGCCGATATATAAGATGTATCCTGATTTTGATTCATGTGCATTGCTAAGGTATGGACGGTATTTATGCGGTACAAAGCTTGCTATGCCAGCACAGAACTCTCAGGAGAGCCGAGTGTCAATCCGCAATCGCTGCTCATGCTTGAGCCTAGACAAAATTTTTATGACCAGCCTCCCTTTGCCGCTGCAATACAGACAATTACTGATTCATTTGGCGTCGCGAAAGCCTCTTTACAATGTGCGCTCACAAGCATAGCACGAAGCGATTGGAGACATAAACCAAGAAGTGAATTTTCAAGTTGGATCCTTGCCTTACTGCATGGCTCAGCAAATCTTGGGACAGTGTTTAGAAAGAAGTGTAGCGTAAACTTAAAGGAGAGTATAGCATTTAATCACGCCGTCGGTAGCGTCCTCCATGCAATCGTTGAATATCCTTATTGGATTGACTACATCAGATCATGCTGTACAGACGACATATTTACCTTTGCTGGAGATCAGCCAGGGAGATCAAAGGCGGGTCTTCCTGAGGGTTTCCCCAGCTATGCTGCGTATGCTGCTGACAGGCTGTACAGTGAAGGCAGTACTGTACTCTATGGCCTCTCAGACATTTTCCCGCAACAACTGCAAAACAAACCCATGAGTAGGATGGTAAGAGAAACTGGTGAGAAGCGAGCTACAAGGAGGTATGTCCTTCTAAAAGCATCAAACCTCATCCTTCACTAGCAATCGCCGCGTCGCGAATAAAGCCGGTCTTGTACTGGCTATGTGAGTCATCCGTTCAAAAAACTTGCTTTCCTGGGGTGAATAGGATATCATGAATGTGAACTGTGAGGCTTTGACATCCTGCCTTCGCGAGGATGTAACATCTTTTGCCGGAGGCGCGCGACATCTTTTGTTATTGCCGCACGAATATCGTCAGTAGTCGTTCATTCGGCCCCAAAAGCCGCTTCATATCAAGCGAACGGCGATCCTGTAACACCCTGCCTTCCAAGCAGGCTGTCGCGGGTTCGAGCCCCGTCTCCCGCTCTTTTCGTTAGACCGTCGCCCTCGACGTGCTTCACAGGCCGCTTAAGAACAAGCGAGCGGTGATGAGCAAGCGAGACGGCGGTTTCCTTTTCCTCAAAAGGCGTTCAGTGGACACCTGCCTACGTTTTCCGGGAAGTACCTGCCTCGCCTTTCGCTTGCTGACAAAAGTGTTCGCAACCTCGTATAGGCAGGTTGTTCGTCACTGGAACTGCTTCTGGAGCAACTATAACCGATGCTTTCGGAAAAAACAAGGGAGGCAGGTGTTCTCCCAAGTGCCTGAAAATTATTGCTGAGGGGAGTCCCCTTTGAAAGAGTGATCAGTGCTGGTCTCATCAGATAGCGCTTCCGCCTGATCGGCTTTATCGGCTTGCATCTGCGACAACGCACCCTCAACCACGTCGTGCTCTGTACTTCTTCCTGACCGCGATAAAGCATCATCCATGTGCAGGTTATCCCCACTGCTATTTTCCACATCGAGATGCAATGCTTCCCGGAAGGTATCCATCAACATGAAGTATTCGCCTGAAATTTCACCAATCGTTCTTCCCCTCTCAAAACTTTCACGGATGCGCTCCTGTAAGATGGCGGTGAGTTCATTTGCAGCTGCATCGCGAAATTTCTTGCGCAACAGGTACATATGTTCTTTGGTCTTCTGCTCACGCTCAAAAGTTTTCTGCTTATCTTCTTCCTGCTGTTTATAGTCGTTTTGTTTACTTTCTTGCTCACATCGAAGCTCATCTTCAACCTGCTGCACTGCTGCCTCTGCCCTGAGGACTGCTATCTTGAGATTCTTGTCATGCTGAATTGTGAACTCCTCTACACGCTTGGGGTCCTTCCTGACGACGGGGTTTCCTCTCTGGGTGATCTGTAAACCCGTGTAGCGGTTCAATACAACATTCCAGTTTTCCACTGGAAGGGATATACTCGCAATTTGGTCGTGATCAAAATTGGTGGCATGATTCTCATACCATCGCTTAAATTGCTCTACAGCCGATCTTACCGGGTCACTGCTGCGTCGATACTCCTGGAGAAAGAGAAAGGGACTGCTGACTATCAGATTGATGGGCATATCATATGTACATCTGTACTTGTCTCTGGTGGAAAGCGTACCTGTAAAGGAAGATGGTTGAGGGATGAGATTGACTTTATAAATTGCGTCTCCTCTCCGCACCTTTAGTTGCTCGACTCCTCTTGCTCTAGCGGTATCCTTACGGACAAAGCCGATATACCCATCTCCTCGGAAAACCTCCTGGCTCACACTATCAATCACATGAAGCGTGTGGTTAAATGCTGGAAACCCCATAAAGATTTCCACTTCCACCAGGCGCAATCGATCTGTCATTTGATTGAACATGGCATCACCTCTTCTTTTTAGTATGTTTATTCATTGAGGGTGCTAAACCCTCTTTCCAAGATGTTTTAAGACGTCTTGAGCAAGCGTACTGAGTACACAGGAACCGCCAGGACTTTCCTTCCTCCACTGCTCCAGATGAATGATATACACTTCATTGGCTTGAGGTAAGCGCAGCCCCTGGCTCTTGCGAGCGTAACACCACTGACTAACCATCTCACCCAGGCTCACTAAGAAGCGCTTGAGGGCTATGTATACTCGCTCCGCCTCGTTCTGTACCATCTCTTGCATTTTTAGAGTTGTCTCTGTCCAGCGCCTCATCAACTGAAAGGCGGGGTTGCTGTTTCTCTCAACAATAGCGGCACAGAGCAATGTCATAATTGCCTCACTCATCGCATCTTCGAGGAGAATGGCTGTCAGTAACACATCTCGCCCCATGAAGTCAGGAACGGCGATTTGTGCGGGAAGCCTTTCGATGAGATAATAGGCCTCACTCTGGACTTCAGGTAGTGTTGCGGCAGTGATGAGAAAGAATGCCTCAAATGTCGCATTGAGATGTACCTCGCGCTGCCGACGATAATGCTGGCGTTCTTGCATGTTCTTCGGCAAAGAATGCCGGTGCGAAAACCGCTCCGCATTCGCAGCTAAATGTGCTAAGACGCCTCGAATGTGACCTGCCCACACAAGGCCCACATATGCTGAGATACCTGCGGCAAAGATGGCCCGCGTATTCTCGTTATCAGTACTCTTGGGCAGTTGAAACAGCGACGCAAGCCCGCGGAGCGCGATTTCAGGAGATTGTTTACCAATCAACCCGTAAGTATATGCGGCTGTACACCTTAAGTTTCGACTTGTCGGACCCAATTGAGACTGTGAGCGACCTACCCATTCATCCAGTAACTGCAATACTGACGAGGCTAGCGAGTTGTTAGCAGAAACTGGGTCCTCGATACGCTCTATTTCATATGCCCCTTCCAGAAGCGAGGCTGCTCTTCTCCTGCTAAGAAAACTGCTTTCCTTCGCCCAACCTTTCGCCATAGAGCGCAGTTCATGCGCATTTTGATACCATAAAACCACTCCTAATGCGTGGGCGGATCTCCAGGAACATTCTCCTCCCTTTTTTCCCTTCGACCATTCCTTCAGTTCGTTCAAAAAGTTCTGTCCCTGCAGCCCCAGGCTCAGAAACTCGTTCGCCAGGAATAAAAGCACCTGAGAACCAAATTTGGATAATCCATAAGCATCAACATCCTGCCAGAAGAGACGTTCGACCTCTTGAACGCGCCGGTTGACTGTATGGGTATTTACCCGCAACTGCTTCCCTGGTCGCCTGAGTGAAGCGATGTCAGAGAAATGAGCTTTCTCTCTCTCCTGGTTGACCTGCGGCTTCTCTTCTTGAGATGACGAAGCATTTTGCATCCCCTGCTCATATAAGGGCTTGAATAATATATCTGCATGTATCGATACATCACGGGCTGGTGCTCCATGCAGAATAGCTGCCGCCTGCACATAACACTGCTCATACTCATTGAGTCCGTGATACCATTCAGCAATTCCATCGAGTGTTCCAGGTAACTCAAATGTAGTTTCGGCCCCGGTGTTGGCAAAAAACGTAGCGTTCTGTCGCTCAAAATCAAGATTTGCCTTGATGAGTTCTTTTGTATCTCCGGTATTATGATCCAATTCCTTATGCTGGTCATCATGCTTCTCCCCTTTCGTTCTCCTTACTATTTCGATATAATAGTTGATATTGACCTGGGGATGGTCGCCGACGACCGAGGTTATGTAGCCCGAATCCGCTTGCGTTCTGTTGACATATTTTGCAGCCTGGGCCACGTCATTCTCGTCAAGCTCTTCTGCTCCCTCAACCTCAGCAAACTCTTCCACTTCTTCATCAGAGGACAGTCCTGATGGGGCTGTCTCTAGTGGGTCCTGTTCACCATTTGACATCGCATTCTCCCACGCAGGCTTACTCTGGCCATCAACAAAGAGAAGGAGCGCTCGCATATAGCGCGGCGATCCAGCAGAGAATTACTTTTTAGGCTGATCGTTACCATAATGTATTGTCACCTGCGGATTATCACCTACAACGGACTGTTGAACGTCCCCCATATTTTGTACATGATATTTGCTCGTTCCTGGCGTCGCTCGTCCAGATCGTCTCGTCTTTTTCACCGTGTTTGTCCTCTCGTGAGACGCGCGAAAAGTCTTATCCTCATCGAGCTTCGCCAGCATTTCAAATGCAAAGGCAGCAGCGTGCCGCGCAGCAACCTCCTGGAAGTTCGCGGCATCCGCCTCACTCTTGTTATCAATCAAGTCAGAAATGCCGCGAATGACCAGCGCCTGCACATGTTGATTTGCATAAACGGCTTTGAGAAAGCCATATCCTTCCATTTCTATAGCAAGCGCATCATTGTAATTGGCATGGAGACGTTCTCGTATCTCAGATTTTGTTGAGGCCAGCACTTTCTCCCCTGCTGCAATAGGCGCAACGAAAACTCGAGGAGATGGATCAGGAATTGGCCCACCCAGCCAGCGTAACCAGGCAGTACTATTCCTTTCAACTTCCGCTCGCTTTATCAAACGATAAGACGAGTTGCCCACTTCAGGTCTTGTCTGGAATGTGTCAGCTACCTTTCCAGACTCGTATCCGTAGATTTTCTTGGCGACGACAACATCTCCAAGTTGTACGTCCTCTTTGATACCGCCAGCCACACCGACAAAGAGGGCCAGGTCAGGCTTTAGATATTGAAGCGCTCGCTCAACTTCTATAGCTGCACTCACATTACCGGCAAAAGTTTTTACAATTGCCACGCTCCACCCACGGTCTCTCACGGGGAAGACACCGCATTCATAGATTGTTCCCTCGGAATGCACTTCCTGGCGAAGATCACTGAGATGTGAGCGAACTGCCAGATACTCTACTGGAAGAGCGGTGAATATTACTACTTGTAGCAGACTCGACCTCGGTTCGGGCATGTATTTCTCCTTCTTAAAAAACAGAACGGAACATCAATCTGAAAGGGCATTTCACTGATTCTCAAATTTTCTCATCTCTCCAGGCACATCTTCCTGAAGATTTCGGAGAGCAGCTATGCTATTCAGGATGGTACTGAGAAATTCGCTATATTTAACGTTTTTAGTACTAAAATCTCCTATTCTTTTTATCTATATCCTCGTTTTTTCCTTGTAGCCATGTTTTCTTACTAGACTATTGATAGCACTTAGAGCGACAATCACCTATATATTCCTGTCAAAGCCAGTCGATCGTTTCCTTATCCTTACCGTTCGTATAGCTTGCTCACTGTTATCAGAATACCTGCGAACGAGGCAGATGCGACCCGCAAATTTGCGGCACTTATCGGACATTGAAAGGACATTTACCCACGGCTTACAAACTGCCCAATTCAATCTTATTGACCAGCCTACCCTAACCCGCTATAATCAATTCCGCGAGGTTCCCATCGTGCTGTTAGAAGGAGAGCGAGTTGGACGTGATTGCAGAGTCCCACGTACTTGAGCTGGAGAACATGCCCCCCATCGATTTCGGCGCCGATCCGCAGGTTGTGCGCACCGTCGTGGAGGGGGAGCGGCTGACCTATGGATACCTTTCCAATCCCGCCTTCGCCACCGAAATCTCGCGCATCGATCCCCTGCCGCATCAACGCCTGGCCGTCTACGACCACATGCTCACGCAGACGCGCCTGCGCTTCCTGCTGGCCGATGACGCGGGGGCGGGCAAGACCATCATGACGGGGCTATACATGCGCGAGATGCTGACGCGGCGGCTCATCTCGCGCGTGCTGATCGTGCCGCCCGCCGGACTGGTGGGCAACTGGGAACACGAACTGCATAGCCTCTTCAACCTGCCTTTCCGTATCATCACGGGCAGTGATGCTCGCGCTGGCAACCCGTTCATTGGCCCCAGAAGCGACCTGCTCATTGTCAGCGTCGATACCCTGGCGGGCGAGCGCATGTTCTCGCGCCTCCAGGAGGCCGATGTGCTGCCTTATGATCTTGTTGTCTTCGACGAGGCGCACAAGCTGGCCGCCAACCGCGATGCCGACCTGACTGTGCGCCGCACCGGGCGCTATCGGCTGGCCGAGGCTCTGGCTGGCATCGCCAACGAAAACGAAGAGTGGCAGCTATCCTGGAATTGTCACCACCTGCTGCTGCTCACGGCCACGCCGCACATGGGCAAGGATTACCCCTACTACTGCCTGTGGAAGCTGCTCGAACCCGATGTGCTGACCACCCTTGACGCCTTCAATGCCTACCCACCGGACGCGCGCCGCCGTCACTTTCTGCGGCGCACCAACGAGGAACTGGTCTCCCTGGATGGACGACCCCTCTACCC
>JBOGTO010000458.1:0-4102 GCA_050695155.1 Ktedonobacteraceae bacterium | reverse complement strand
TATAGTCGTCCGGGTTCTCCAACAAGCCGGGTACGTTGGTCAGAATGACCAGCGCTGAGGCATGGAGCGCCGAGGCAACGGCGGCGGCGGCGCGATCTCCATCAACATTCAAACATTCCCCGTCCCGACTCAGCGCCAACGGCGCGATTACGGGCGTATAGCCCGTTTCGAGCAACTGGCAGAGCAGCGCGTCATTCACCTGCTCGACCTGCCCCGTATAGTCGTCGCGTAGTATGTGGGTGCGTCCCTCTGGTGTCACAGAGCGCACAACGGGTTTGCGCCGCGCCAGCAGCAAACGCCCATCAACGCCCGTCAGTCCCAGGGCATCGACTCCTTGCTGCTGCAAAAGCGCCACCAACTCAGTATTGATCTGACCGGCAACGGCCATCATATAAATGCGCAGCGTCTGACTATCGGTGTAGCGACTGACCATGCCACCCGGCGAGGTTATCATGCGTGGCGGGTGTCCCAACTGCTCGGAGAGCGTGTTGGTGAGATCAGACCCGCCATGCAGCAATACCACGCGCTGCCCTTCAGCGATGCATTGAGCTATCTCACTAACAATGCTCGCGGTAGTGATACCCGCGCCGCCACCGATCTTTACGACAAGTGTCATAGCAAATCTCCTTTCTTCGCGGCGGCTACACCGGGTGCAGGCCGGGAAAGGTCAGGCCCAGCGATTCGTCCCAACCGTACATACAGTTGAGCGCCTGCACCGCGTTTCCTGCCGCGCCTTTCATCAGGTTATCCAGAGCCGCGATAACCACCACTCTGCCTTGCGCCGGATCAAGCTCGAAGCCAATGTCGCAGTAGTTGCTCCCCGCCAGGATTTTCGGCTCAGGATAGCGATAAACGCCGTTGCGCTCCTTGACCAGGCGAATGAAAGGCTCGCGCTGGTAGGCTTCCCGGTAAAGCCGCCACAGGGTGCGCTCGTCTAACGCCTCTTTCACAAAGACATGCGCCGTAATCAGTACCCCGCGCACTAATTCGACCGCCGTAGCCGAGAAGGCGACAGGCTGGCGCATCTCACCTGTGATTTGCCCCAGTTCCTGGATGAGTTCGGCGCTATGGCGATGCCCGGTTGGTTGAAATGAGCGCACAGCGCCGCTTCTCTCAGGATGGTGGCTACTCCTGCCCGGCGTTACTCCCGCCGCAGACGAGCCAACTTTGGCTTCCACCACCAGGGGAATAGCGCTATTCACCAACCCCGCGCGATAGAGCGGGGCCAATCCCAGGATAGCGGCGGTCGCCATACAACCGATACCACTGACGAGCGTTGCGCCGCGTAATTCCGCGCGGTGCAGTTCAGGCAGACCGTAGACACTCTGCCCCAGCAGATGCGGAGCGCAATGAGCCTCGCCATACCACTGCTGGTAAAGCGTGGCGGAACGCAAGCGAAAATCCGCCGCAAGATCGATGATGCGCGGGGCTATAGCACGATAGCGGTCAATCTCCCTGGCTGATGTGCCGTGCGGCAGGCACAGGAACAGTAAGTCACATGATGTCAGGTCATCGGGATGACAGAATCTCAAAAGGCTTTGTTTGCGCAAATTTGGATGGGCGGTATGCAAGTACTGCCCTGCATGGCTGCTGGATGCCACCTGTGTCAACTCGACCTGCGGGTGAAAGAGCAACAGCCGGGCCAATTCGCCTGCGGTATAGCCAGACCCACCCACAATAGCGACCTGTAATCTGCTCATCTCACCGCCTCCCGCACATCGCTGAGTACATAGTCAAGCATCATTTGCGGTATATCTACACCAGTCGGGGCGATGCTATTGCGAAATTCCATCGTCGCGTTGATCTCATTGACGAGCAGGCCGCGCTCAGGGTCTTCCAGCACGTCAATCGCCAGGATGCCGCCGCCCACTGCTTGCGCGGCTCTGACACACAGACTATCCAGTTCGGGAGTGACAGGACAGTTGCTGGCTACTGCCCCGCGCGCAGTGTTTGTAACCCAGTGTTCGCTTGTGCGATAGATAGCGCAGATGGTGCGTTCGCCAACCACGAAGGCGCGAATATCACGCAATGGCTTGGCGATATACTCCTGCGCGTAGTGGATATGGTGCTGGTAGGAGCCGAGCGTTTCCTGGTGTTCAAGTACCGCCTCTGCCGCGTCGCGGTCATTGATACGCGCCAGCAAACGCCCCCATGAACCGGCGGTGGGCTTGAGTACTGCTGGATAGCCAAGTGTCTCAATACCCCTGATGGTCGCCTGGGGATCAAAGGCCACCATTGTGCGCGGCGTCGGAATACCGGCATGGAGCAGCGCCAGCGTTGTCAGCAGCTTGTCATTACAGGTCGCGGTTACGGCAGCCGGATTATATACTCGTATACCCTGGTGTTCCAGCATATACAACACGGCCAGGCCGCGCGATTGACTCAAGCTGCGGCAGAGGACGGCGTCGTATGCGCGCCAGCGCGGGTCTGGTTGCGCCAGATCGAATAGCAATTCCCCGTCATCAATAATGTCAAAGGCAATCGCGCGCTGCTGTAGCGCGTTGATTAACAATTTCTCTTCTACGCGGATGCGGGATGTTAGAATAGCCAGGCGCATGACTTTACTCTCCCCAATCTTCTTCAACCTGGGGCGCGAGAGCCAGCGCGGGCTGCTCCAGGCTCAGTACCTCTAATTCCGCGTTACAATCAGGACAGTAGATGATCTCTCCAACCATGAGACCTTGCAGGACAACCTCTGCATCGCATTCAGGACAGTGTGCCATGTTTTTTGCACTCCTTCTTTCTTTGACCTCGCAATTGTTGCAGCTGTTCGCTTTGTCAAAGATAAAGGGCAAATAAAAACGCCCTTCATCCTCTAAACTTAAAAGGACGAAGAGCGATAGACATAGCTCTCGTGGTACCACCTTCATTTGTTGATGCCTCACGACATCAACCTTGTCGAGTACTAACATACTCCAGCCCGATTACGGGGGCTACCGGCAAAGGTCTACTTTCGCACACGCGATTTCTTCTCGCAGCTCCGGGTTTTTATTCACAGTGCGCTACATATGGGCTTTGCACCAACCGCCCACTCTCTGGATGCACCAGACAACTGTTACTCGTCCCTTCGAAGCTTTTATTGTATTCAGTTGTAATTGCGTTGTTCCATGTATAACATGGAACTGTGCGATTTGTCAATGGGAAAAACGCTGTATATGCTGGAAATGTTGAAAATGTTCACACGGATTAAGATATCCTCTGGTTGGACACCGCGAAAGTGTCCAACCAGAGGATACTGTATAGGCTGCTTGCGCAGCAATCACACTCCGATGCTACTCCGACTTATGCGGGGCATTTGCCGCCATCGCACCACCATTCCCAGATGTTGACGGTTTCGCCGACACCCACCAGGGAGGGGGCGTAGTTATTAGTGCCATTCTTGTGAATGGACACGTCAGGAGCGGCAAACTCCACGATGAACGGGAAGTCCGACAGTTCGATCTGGTGAATCTTGTCGAAGGCCGCCTGGCGCACCGACGGCACGGCCGACGACTGTTCAATCTTGTACTGAGCGTCCATCGCCGGATTGCAGTACTTGCCCAGGTTGCTCGGCACATTGCATTGGAACAGCGAGGCATCGTCGGGATCGTAGGTATTGTTGGTGGCATACTCGGCGATGTCAAAGGTGCCAGGCTTGGCATCGTTGAGGACCGGGCCGAAGAAGGTGCTGGCCGGGTAGTTCTGGATGTCCAGTTTGACGCCAATCTTGGCGAAGTTCTGCTGGTTAATCAACTGGTCATCACTACGCCACAGGTTGCCCGCCGTCGTCGAGTACTGGAACTCCAGCTTCTGACCGTTCTTGCTGCGAATGCCGGTGGTCTTATCTAAGGTCCAGCCCTTCGAGTCGAGCAAGGCATTGGCGGCGTTGAGGTCGAACTTGGGACACTGGATGCCCTGGGTATAGCCAGGGTTCTGCGTCGCGGTGTGGTCGGTACACAGCGGCCCTCCCAGTCCGCGTCGCGCCACCTGGATGAGCGTGGTCTGGTCGACCGCCATCGACATGGCCTGGCGCAACTCCACGTTGTTCGCCAGCAGCTTGTTGTTGAAGTTGAAGTACAGCGCCTCAAAGCTGTAGGTCTTGGGGTCAGCCACCACCGCGTAG
>JBOGTO010000457.1:0-16571 GCA_050695155.1 Ktedonobacteraceae bacterium | reverse complement strand
CCGTTCATAGTAGAGGCGACCCTTGCGGTCGCCTTGCCTCTTTTATGTCTATCAGGTGGGGAAGTCCCTTGCGGTCGCCATGTCGCCCATCAGGGCGTCGCAACTTTTATGCAGTTAGAAAGGGCGTCAATTGCTTGACGCCCTTGCATTGATGTAGTCCAAATAATACGAAACTTCTCTACAGTTGCCGCGCTACAAGATCGCACTACTTGCCGCACTACCAGAGAACGTCTTTTTTCAGGAGCGCATCCTGCATCTCCTATTTACAATAACGATGAACGCGCAAGTTCTGTAACATCATGTTACGCTGTTTCTCCTATTTTTCTTGTATACAGGTTACGCATGTGCTATGCTCAAATAAGTAGTTTCAATTCAAAAGGGGAAGAGCAATCATGTCGGAACGAAAGCAGCAGAACTGGTATGTTCCCTTGCGTGTGCGTTTTCGCTCGCCTGCCGAGCGCGCGCAGTGGGAGCGCGAGCAGGCAGCAGGCTTGCCAACCATTCCCGCCACGCCTGACGACCAGGCGCTGCACATGCCGACCGTAACCTTTCCTCATGCTCTGGAGAACCAGCAGCGCGCGCATCAAATAAAAGAAGTGATACGCCTGGGTAATCTCCTGCGCGCGGAACTTGGGCTGGATGAAGTCTTGCAGCAAGTCGTCAATTCCCTGATCGCCTGTTCGGGTTTTCGTTGCGCGGTGGTCAATTTGCTCGAAGAAGAGAAGAATTGTGTAACGGCAGTGGCGTTTGCGGGGGGGACGGAGGAGGGTAATCGCATACTGCGCGAGAATCCTATGACGGTTGAGCAGATGCGCCGCCTGATGCATTCAAAGTTCAGGGTGAGTCAGAGCTATTTTATTGCGCACGAGTACGCAGTCGAGTTTTTAGATATTCCTGTGGTTGTCGATATGCCTCTCGATCAATACGAACCGGGTGGCTGGCATCCTGAGGATGCGCTGCTGGTGCCACTCTTCAGCCCGCGCATGAAGAAAATCCTGGGCTTCCTATCGCTAGATGACCCGGCAGATGGCAAGATACCGACCGAGGAAAGCATCGAGATCATCGAACTATTCGCAAATCAGGCCGCCATTGCTATTGATAATGCGCGTTTCTTCCAGGAGCGCGAAGCGGAACGCCTGGCCCTCGAAGAGTCAATTGTCGCGCTGCGCCGCGACCTTGAGCAAGTGCAGCAGGGGGATTTGCGCGTGCGCGTGCGTCCCACGCATGAGAAGTTGCAGCCCGTTGTCGAGGCGGTGAATGTCATGATCGGCGAGATCAGCGAGATTCTGGGCAACGTGCAAAAAGTGACACAGGCGGTAGATGAACACGCCCAGGACGTGCGACGCAGTTCAGATCTGCTGGCGCGCGATGCCAGCCAGCAGGAACGCCAGGTAGAGCATATCTCGCATGTCACCGATGATATGGCAGGCTCCATCAAGAGTGTCTCGGAGCGAGCGGAAAAACTGGCTGAGGCGCTTACAGGGGCGACGGAAGTGACGCAGGGTGGTCAGGAGCAAATCGCGCGCGCCAACGATGGAATGCGTTTTGTGCGCGACACTACCATGCAATCCGCGCGCGTTATCAAGCGCCTGGGTGAAAGCGGGCAGGAGATTAATGATACCGTCGTAGAACTGACCAGCCTGACGACACGCATGAACCTGCTTGCTCTCAATGCCGCCATTGAGGCCGTGCGCGCCGGAGAGCAAGGCCAGGGCTTTGTAGTGATCGCCCAGGAGATTCGCTCGCTGGCCGTCAGTAGCGCGGAGGCTGCGCGTAAAGTGGCCTCGCGCATCCGCTCCATCCAAAACGAAATCACCACCGTTTCACAAAGCGTTGACCAGAACATCCAGCATGTCGTGTCGCAATCCGAGCTAGTGACACAGACAGGCATCGCGCTGGAAGCCATCAGTTCTGTCATGGAAAGCATGGTAGAACTGATGCAGGGTCTTGAGCCAGCCGCCGAGAGCCAGGCCCACGGGTCGCAACTGGTAGCCCATTCCGTCGAAGAAATCGCCCGTATGGCAAGCGAGATCGCCGGCCAAAGCGGCCACATGAAACAGTCTCTCGCACATTTGGTGGAGTTGACCAACTCGCTGCGCAGCCGCTTCGCCGTGATTCGCGTGACGGAACGGTGAGGCTAATTCTGGTACCAGAATTTTAGTAGCATTTATTCATCATTTGATTCAAGTCCATAGATTGCGGAATTAACTATTGGCATCCTATCTTCATCAGTTCCAATATCTTCCCAAAGCTCTAAGCTTTGTTCAATAGCTAGTGCCCATTTTTCTACCTGTTCAGATTGGACACTTATCTGTTCAAAATCTGGTATTGGAAGAGAGACATTCAGTATGTGATCTCTAGTTAGTTTACCATAGCTAGTTCCACCGGATTCTGTCCAAAATTGGAGCCTACAAGCTTCTGATCTCAGTGTAGCAAATAACCATTCTTGAGGATATTGCTGCTGATACTCCGGTTTTACACGAACTACTGCTATTCCATCTGGAATTCCGATAATGTCATTATCAGAGTTCAGAAGCATTCCGATGTTTCGCCTCTCCGGTCTTACAAGGCCAACAATGATATCTTTATGCCTGAGTAAATAGGCCCGCCTTCCTTTCCTTTCAGCGATCGCCCAGGCACGAGAAGGATATTCAGGAATTATAGTTCCCTCAATCGCTCGAAGATCTTGACCTTCTACAAGTTTCCACAGTTTGCTAATACCATACTCTTCAATGATATCGATAGTATTTTCGACTACTTCGGCTATGGCTTCTAATTTCAGATGATTATTTGCTTTAATAGTTCTTATATTCTCCAGTGCTCTTGGCATTAGTCGTCGCGGTTTCATATCAAGATTTGGATGATCTGTAATATTGCTTACCCTTGCGCCTCGCCAACTGGTTAAGGCCGCATGATTTTGTCTGGTTTGATTCCATTGAAATTCTGAAGTAAAACGTTTAAAGCCCTCACAAACTTTAACGAAATCTGAATCTGGTTGCGTTTTATTTCCATCATCGCGAATCTCTGCACCTGTAGCTGGATCGCGCATTACTTGCGGTTGAAATCCTTTTCCCATTTTGAAACCGACTTTTCGAACCAACTCTGCATGTATAGGATAACCGATCTGTATTAATTCATCCAATATTTGTTTTGATAATTTTTGGGCTATGAGAATGTTAGAACGTAGGTCGGCGTCTGATTTTGTAAATATTCGTCGAGGTAATTCGGTAAGTGAAAGGATTCTCAAATTTTGAAGGAGCCACTGTCTCACATATCCGTAAATCGGTGTGCATAAATAACCTTCTGGTAATATAATAGCGAGTCTTCCTTCGTCAGCAAGTAATTTAAAACTCCGTTCGATAAACATTATGCCTAATTGTTGAGAAGGAAGGATTTCATCGGTCTTTACCCATTTTCTAGCATCCTGATCAAATATCCATCGATGCCCCAGATCGTAATGCTTTAGAACCTGCGGCCTACTTTCAATGCTTCTCTCACCAAAAGGAGGATTGCAAAGAACTATATTCATTTCGTTTTCCCAACGGGAATAATTTTCTATAGAATCTTCATTTAAGAGATTGCTTTGACCATCTCTGTTCAAAATCATATTGACTACAGCTAAGTCATATGCTTTTGGGTCAGAATCTATGCCAAAAACCCGTTGAATGATGTCATCATCTCCCTGCTTTGACCTATATTCCATTGCTGCGGTAAGAAAATCTGCTGTTCCCATTCCAGGGTCAGCAATTTTATCGTTAGGTCCGATATAAACCATATCAACCATAGTTTCGATTAAACTGATAGGGGTAAAATATTGATCAAGATTTTTCTTAAAAACAGCAGGAACGAAAGACATAAATACCTGTTGCATCGTCTCGTTTGATGCAGAAGTAAAATTTATGCCTTGTATGGATTTAACAATATCCCTTAATGTTCTCTCCGATATTTCTGGACCTGCAATGGGGTTAAATAAAGTAGTAGCTCTACTATATCTTTGAGAAGCCGTTCTATAAAGCCTTTCAACTCGTGACATGAATTGAGGGTCGCTGCCCTCGTAAACCTGTAGTTGTAGCTCTTTTGTTGAGGTTCTTGCTGCTTCCCTTTCATCACAATATCGAGCTAAGAGGAGTTTTACCGTTTCCTTATACCTCAGATGTTCGTCATTCACACTATGTGACCGCATAATGTTGGCTATATTAAAGAGGATGGCAACCAAATTTTCCGGTAATGTTAATGAGTCAAATGTGATCGGTTTTTTCTTATAAAGAGAACCCCAAATTGGAAGGTTGGCAAGAGTATCTTGAATAATATCTAAATGTTCATCGTCATCTCTTTTAACCAGTTTTTTGATGAAGAGGAGTTGGTTAATATCATCCCAGTACACGCCAATCACTCTCATACCAGGTAATAGTCGCATAGCAGGCTCTAATTGACAATTTAATGCGGAAGTTTTTTTGTCTGATTCTCTTTTTATCTCGGCAACTAAAATGGCCCTATCTAGTCGCTCTTTTGAAGGAAGAGCGTTGATATAAGATAGAGATGTATCATAAACGATTACATCACAACGAAGTTTGTTCCGACCAGATTCCCCTAGCTTTTTCAGAATCACTGTTTCTACAGCAATATTCTCTGGAGGATAGCTTCTAGCGAGTAAAAAAGTTATAAAGTCGATACGGCGAGCCTCTTCTGTTGGTGTCATACCATCTTTGGCTAAGGCTCTGGCATTTAGTTGTCCTCGAATGGGACAGCGTAAAAGTGTTTGATCACCGTAATTGTTAATTTGCTGGTCAATGCTCTGGTTATTCTCTTGTGTTGTTTCAAATACTACTTCTGCCATTTACCAATCCCTGTGAGTTCTTAAATATTACTCGCCGTTTAATGATGGGATTATAGCATATCCGTTTCTGCCCTTTGCTGAAATGGATATGCCGTCATTTGCTTCACTCTAAAGAGCCTGTCGTATTATTTCCTGTTGAGGTAATTCGATTTACCTCTGTAGATTGTCACTACAGGCCGATTGAGGAAACTACTCGCACCTAATTCCGATACCAGAACTGGTCCCACGCTTGCCAGAAATTGTCTCCAGTCGAAGAAACTGTGCGCGGTCCCTCGATGGTCACGCCGGTGCGGCCCATGAAATCGCTGGCGCGGTCGGGTGTTGCCAGTTCTACGCGGAACGTGACGGGGCCGGTGAATTTGAGGGGGTTGGGCCAGTGTTTCAGGCTGATAGCCTGGGCTACGCGCATCTCGATCAGGGAGCAGGCGTCGCGGGGTGCCATGTTGCGCGAGGAGTAGCGGCCCAGGCCGGTTTTTACCGGGGCTGTCACCACGTCTTCTCCCAGCAGCGTTGTCACTTCGCGGCAGGTGGCCTCGTCGCCGGAGACGAAGATGGCTGGTATGTCCCAGCAGCCCGCGATGGCCGCCAGGATGCCGCTTTCACCTACCAGCGTCTCATTGATACGCGCGTTATACCATGCCTCGGATGAGACGGTATGACAGAGTACACCATCGGGCGTTCCGGCCATAGCGTGCGCGCCCAGGAATAGAATGGCGTCGCAACCCTCTTCAAAGGGAGTGATGTAGCGCGCCCAGGGGTAGCCAAAGACATATTGCGCCCCCGACTCCAGACGGTCGGGAATAAAGCTTTTGAAGCTATAGGCCCCGCCTGCCCCGTGACAATCAACCACCGTGATTTCCCTGGCTCCGGCGGCACGCGCGCCACGCACCGCCGCGTTCATCTCGTCGGTATAGAGCTTGCGCGACTCTTCATAAAACGGCTTGCCCGCCGAAACCTGTTCCCATGTTTCGATACAGGAAATGCCTTCCATATCACAGAAAATAACGACACGCATACTATCACCTGCCTCTCGCCTGTAATGTAGTCTATGTATTTCGCTCTCACCATTATAACGCGCAAGAAGCGTTTCTGGTACCTCTTCTGCCCCTGATGAATTTTGCCGGCCAAAACCCATCGGGATTATCTCTTGACCATAACGTTACGTAATAGTTTACAATCCGCTATGAAACAACGAAGAAAGTACTGTGCCATATGCTTACACGTTGTCGAATGTAGAAAGGATATACAGAATAATGAGGAAAGAATGGTCTGACTCAGATCAGATTCCGTTACATTGGTTCGAGGGGTCAGTGGTAGCAAATGGGATTCACCAGCATTACTATCGCACTGGCGGCGATCATCGCTCACTTATACTGCTGCACGGCTTTACTGATAATGCTTTAAGCTGGTCGCGTGTGGCGAGAGCGTTGGAACGAGACTATGATGTCATTATGCTTGATGCCAGAGGACATGGCCTTTCAGATGGCCCGGAGACAGGATACTCGCAAGATTTGCTCACGCAAGACGTGGTGGAGCTGATCCATACGCTTGCTATGCAGCGTCCCGCTTTGATGGGGCATTCAAATGGCGCGTTGACTGCCGCGAGCGTTGCCGCGAACGCACCGCAGCTTGTTCGCGCCGTGATTCTTGAAGATCCGCCCTGGGGCGAAGCGCCCGCGTCGTTTTCTGCGATGGCGAGCGGAGAAGAACCCTGGCCGGGGTTTACTGCCTGGTACAATGGCTGGCTCGCCTGGCACAAGGCGCTCAGAAGTCAGACAGTCGAAGAGCGTATCGCGTCCTCTCAACGCTTCCTGCCACCGGGCGCGGCTAACTGGCCTGATGAAGAGGTACGCAACTTTTTGGAGGGTCAGGCGCAATTCAACCTGGACGTACTCAACTTTACCCCGTTTATGCCAACACGCACACCCTGGCGCGACACAGTTGAGCGCATCGAGTGTCCCATCCTGCTGCTGACCGGTAATCCAGAGCGTGGCACTATGGTTACGCCGGATGAAGCGCAGAAAATTGTGGCAACCTGGCGCAAAGGCCGACACGTTTCATTTGCCGAAGCCGGACATTTCATGCATCGTGAATTGCAAGGCGAACTGTTTGAGGACTTTGTGAGTGTGGTTAAGAATTTTCTCGATGGGTGTGAATAGAGCAAAGCGCGCGCTTATTCAGCGCGCGTTATTCAACCAGTGCATAGGTCTGCTCAAATATTTCACGATCAACGGGCCAACCAGCACTCTCATTCACGACCAGATAATCTCCAGCTTTTCCGCGCATCCCATCGATGATAAAGGGTTCTGGCATTTGTGCAGCAAACGAGACATCAGTACGCAAATAGGAAGCAAAACCTTCTTCATTTTCAGGAGCAACCTGTACATATCTCTCTCGCATGGTGGCCTGTCTAATCGGCCATTCTCCTTTCGCATCCTTCGCTACATAATCGCCAGGAGCAAACTTTAATATCCCTTCCGGCGCGTGGATCAATCCTTGCCGCTCTTCATAATCCTGATGAGTGAGGAGACGCGCTCTTGTCTGAGCAATCTTTTTATATTTTTTGAACTCGATCAAGGTCTCCATCCTTGCGGGGGAAAAAGGGCGTACATATTGTAGGGATGTGATTGATCGCGTCCGTGTGTATCACATCGTACACAGTGCTGAACTGGCGCGTAGTTATCGTCACAACATGCCCAACTCTTGCCCTAACAGACGAACAAGGGGATAGTTGGCGTTCCAGGTATTGAGATTGCGGTAGAGGCGGCGAATGCGCTCCTTTTTACCGTCAAGTCGAAGAGTGTTGACCAGCTTGAGCGTATCGAGTGCTACCGTAGCACTATCATCGTGATTTCCCTGAGCGTAGTATGTTTCAGCTTCTTCGAGCATAATGTTGATTTGCCAGCGTGTGAGTTGAGGGCTGATGTTGTCATGCGCGATAGCTAAAGCATCATGCGCGTCATTAAATCTCTTGAAATAGCGCAATGCCTCGGCTCGTTCGATATAAAGACTTGTCAAATCGAGCCTGGCAAAACTGCCATCGGCCTCTAAATTCCCTTTGCGCACGATACGCCCAACCTGGTCGAAGTAGCCGAGACTCTTTTTCTGTAGTTCCTGGCTGCTTCCTGCAATGCGACCATAAACCTCGCCTGTGATCTGATGGACTTTCCCTTTGAGGGGATCACGAGAACGGTTAGCATAAGGAATCGCTGCTTCCGCATCTTGAATGGCAAGCTGATAATCGCCTTTTTGCAGGTAAATGCGGGTACGCCTTAGCAGAGAGGAAGCAATCAATTCAGTATTGCCAAGTTCAAATGCAATGTCTACAGCTTGCTTCTCGTCAGCGAGCGCTCTGTTCAGATCATAGTGGTCGCGTGCTGCCAGCGATGAAAGCTGATAGAAGCGACAGAGCAGCGAAAGTAGTTGATCGCGTTTTACTCCGCTGACCTTCTTCGCTTCGTGTTGGAGGTAATTAAGCCAGAGGTCAATATTTTTGGTAGCGCCATGTACGCTGCTGGTATAGTAAAGTTCCCAACTTGAAGCCAGCATATCCTCATAAAAGGTCATAGTCCGGGAGTCAAAAGCTGCTTGCGCTCCTGTGGATTTGGTATGAGTATGAGTAATATCCTCTTCCTGTCCCACTAATGAGACGCCGAGGAGGATAGGAGGTATCTTTAATATTTTTGCCAGTGCCGCTCTGCGCGGATTAGACTTTGGCATCCTTCCCTCCCTGTTAGTTCAGGCAAAAGGCACAGCTTTATACGGGCCTAACATCTCGCCAAGTCGAAAGACACGCGCATTGTTTGGTGCGCGAACCCTACATTGCTGATGTAGCCGCCGTAAACGTTCCTCCCTGCTGGGAGATCGAAGAGAATGAACGATCTTAAAGGCTTCTATTGCGCTTTCACAACAACCCTCAATCTCGTCTTCTTTCAGATAAGTTTCGGCTTCTTCAAGCAGGATATTGGCCTGCCAACTGGTCAAATCGTCGCTAAGATATTTGTGAGCAATCTTGTAAGAGTTATGAGCTTCGGCGAATCTCTGAAAACAGGTGAGTACCTTTGCTTGCTCAATGTGCAGGCTAGCGGTATTGAGCTTGAGAAAGCTTCCGTCGCCCTCTAAGTGTCCTTTGCGTACAATTCCTCTGACCGTATCAAAAAAGCCCATAACTTCTCGCTCGGCTTTTAGCCCGTGTACTCTTGTATATTTCTCTGCTGCAACAAGGTAGACATTCCCTTTGAGAATACTACGTGAGCGATCAGCGTAGGGTAATGCTCTCTGGATGTCTGTTAGTGCGAGATCAAACTGTTTCATCCTGGCGTATGTACCGGAACGGTGTTCTAGCGCGGCTGCAATCAGTTCAGTGTTTCCCAATTCAAGTGCTAGATCGAGCGCTTTTGTTCCGTCTTTGACTGCATGACCGAAATCCATGCGGTCACGCGCGATAAGGCCCGAAAGTTGGTAGAAGCGACTACGTAAAGCGTTCAACTGATCTCGTTGTATTCCCTTTGCATCCCTGATGGCTGTGTTGAGCAGGCTCAAACAAAAAGCTACATCATCTGCTGCTCGTTGGAAACTGCTGATGTAGCAAGCTTCCCAACAGAATGCCAGCATTTTCTCATACATGGTCATCGTATCGGGATTGACGATGGAAAGAGTATCAACTGTACTGGCTAAGAGATTTTTGCTGCTCTCTTTTCCAATTTGTAGGATGGGGGATATGCCTAAAAGCACAAAAGGGATGCCTAATACTTGCGCGATAAAGGCTCGTCGTGGTAGCGATTCTGGCATTTTCGTATTCTTGGAACTCTCTAGCATTTCAACGTAGCGGGCAGTGCAGTTCAAGACGGTCGCCAGCTCTTCTTTTGACCATCCACGCCGTTCGCGGTGATGTTTAATGACCTGCCCTAGATGAGGAAGACCATCCTCCCCCGGATCAAAAGGCCCATATGCTGACCACCAATTGAACCCAATCTTGTTGCCCATCTCTTCGCTTTCTTAACGCCATCTACCTGTCCTTGATGAAGATAGTGTAGCTGATTGATAGAGAAATTGCAATGTAATCCGCAACTATGCGAAAAGTTTCTTCTTACGAAATGATACTTCGTTTACGCACTTTTAACTTTCAAGTATCTTCTTGATAGAAATATGTTTCTCACTTCGCGGAGAATTTGAGAGGAAAGGGCAGTTATCATGGTAAAAAGTGAATTAGCACAGCTTATGGAACAAATCGAACTCGAGTGCCAGGCGTTGAAACTCATGGCGGAAGGGTATGCAGTTGTCTCCAATCATGCAGCTATTCACCGCAAGTATCAATCTCTGGGCAAACGTCAGGATCAGCTTCAATCTCTGGTCGGTGAGGAGGAAGCGATGCGCCTTGTATACGATACCTACCAGGAGGTAGTAGGCTGATGGATAATGACGAACTGGTAAGGAGTTACTTTGCCTCTATACGTGTACCGACATTGCCAGCAGGGCCGATTGTGTTGCATGGATTGTTGCCGGTTGCAAGAAAGTATCTGGAGCAACATGGTTGTACCATCACAGAGCAGGATGGAGAAATTACGGTGACATATCCCGCTGGCACAACCAGCAGGGAAATTCTTCCTCGTACAATGTACGAGTGGTTCAAGATTGTATTACCCGATGGGACAGAGCTACAGGAGGCGCGACCGTTCCTTATTTCTAGCGAAAATTGCCTGTTCCTGCCAAAAGATATATTGAAAGATAGGGGATAGGAGCGGAAAGAGGACATCTGACCACTTGACAAAAGGTAGCATATATGCTACCCTCTTTTAATGAGATGGGTTGTTGAATATTATGAGCAGGCAGATATGGCACAACCTGCTGAAGAGTTTGAAAACGGTTTAGAGCGCCACTATAAAAAACTCGGTGCCAAGTTAAGAAGTATTGCTGCTGCAATTGAGGTGTATGGTCCTCCGTACTCATAAGATAAGCCCTGAACTATCTGAAAAGGAGGAACAATCATGAGCCGATTTCATCAGCGTCTGCGCAAGGATTTGAAAGATCCAGAGTTCGCGGCTGCTTTCTATGATATGAGTGTAGATATTGCTCTGCTTCAGGTGCTTGAACAGGCTCGGAAGGCCCTCAATGTAAGTGAAAAAGAACTTGCTGAGCGGATGGGGATACAACGCACCACTGTGACGCGCTTGTTCAACTCTTCTCACCCAAACCCTACTCTGGACACCATTTCAGATATACTCCGCGCGCTAGGACTTCAGGCGGAGATCAAGATTAGCCCTGTATCCCCGGAAGATGCACCTATTCCCATTAAGGCTAAGTTTGTTCCTATCTAGGCCCACTTTTTAAGACATAAAGTACCTTGACGAAGCGTTTGCAAACATCTACACATGTTTGTGTTGCGAGCGCCCAGAATAGCGCTGTTCCAGGCTCGCCATTTTCCTTTGTTGCGCGGGGGATGGCTCGTATTCGCGGAATACTTTGCGCCCGATCCTCCAGCCGATGAAGCCCAGCAGGAAAAAGAGTACGATGGCGAGGACTATCACCAGGATTTGTATTAAAAGCGCGAGCGGCCCTCTACCAGCGAAGAAATGGCTGATAACAGGGATGCTCAGGCTGGCGATGCCCGCGCTGAGTAGCAGTCCCATGCTGACTCCAAAGCAGCAGCCGAGCGGGCCGCCGTTGACATCCCCTTGCGCTTCCGGGGGCAGTTGTGCTTCCGATGTGTCCGCCGATTGAGGTGATTCTTCCTCCATATGCTGTTCTTCTTCCCGGCCATTTTCTTGCCTGGATTGCTCATCTTCGCCTTCAGGTCGGGGCATGTTTGGCATCATGATTGCCTGTCCCCTTTATGCGCTGCTGTGTTGCAGCGAGAATTAAAACGTTCCAAACTGGCGGTCTCCGGCGTCGCCTAGTCCGGGCAGGATATAGCCCACGTCGTTCAGGCTTTCGTCCAGCGCGGCAACGTAAATATCGATGTCGGGATGCGTCTGCGAGAGTTTGAGCAGGCCGTAGGGAGCGGCAATGATGCACACATAGCTGAGGCGCGGGATATTACGCTTTTTCAGCACGTTAATGGCATCAATGGCTGATCCTCCTGTTGCCAGCATGGGATCGACCGCGTAACATACCTGCAATTCGACTTTATGCGGCAGTTGATTGTAATATTCCATCGCCTCCAGCGTGTGTTCGTCGCGGCGCAGTCCCAGGTGCCAGACCTGTACATCGGGGATCACCTCGCGGAAACCCTCGGCCAATCCCAAACCGGCGCGTAAAATTGGCGTCACGCCGATGCCGCCTGCCAGCCGTTCGCCCACCATTGGCCCCATTGGCGTCTCGATGGCGGCGCTTTCCAATGCCAGCGATTCGGTTGCTTCATAGGCGATCAACGCGCCGATCTCCTTCACCAGCCGGTAAAAATCAGGCGGCTGCGTATTCTTATCGCGCAGAGCCGTCATCTTATGCCGCATGACCGGGTGCGTTGAAATATGGACGCGCGGAAGATGCATGACCTCTTCTTTACTCGGTTGCGGTACGCCTTGCATGGGCAGTTTGGGACGCCCACCGCTCTGGATATTCGCTTCTACCATGTGACTTCACTCCTTTTATGTATCGCTTTGCCTGATATTGTAACAGACATAGCCATACGGCGTCGAATCTGCTATAGTAGCAGCATGGTTTGTAGGGACACGATTGATCGCGTCCATTGCTATGAATCGCCTGCCTGAGCGGACGCGATCAATCGCGTCCCTACATACGGCAAATATCGCGGAATGATATGTCGATACAATTGAAAAATATGCCTGATACGCCTGTTTCTACGTTTGTCCTCGGTGTGCGCGTGGATCGAGTGACACGGAAGCAGGCGCTAGACCGTATTGAACGCATGATTGCGTCACGCCGCGCCAGCGAAACAGTTCTGACTTGCCGGCAAGTTGTGACGGTGAATACCGAATTTGTGATGGCAGCCCAACAAAATAGCGATTTTCGCCAGACGATCAACCGGGCCGCCCTGGTGGTGGCCGATGGCATCGGCATTGTGTGGGCGACCTATTTTAGCAAATTACATGTGCCGGAGCGTATCACAGGCACTGATACCGTTGCTGCTCTGGCGAAACGCTGCGCCGCCTCTGGCTACTGCATGTACCTGTTGGGGGCCGCGCCTGGCGTGGCTGAGCAGGCGGCGGCGCGTTTGCAGGTCATCGCGCCCGGACTGGTAATCGCTGGCACCTACGCTGGGTCGCCCGCACTAGAGGAAGAGGATGCGATCCTTGAGCGCATTCGCGTCGCTGATGCTGATGTGTTGTGCGTAGCCTACGGCGCGCCTGCCCAGGAATTATGGATTTATCGCAACTTGCCACGCCTGCCTGTCGCGGTGGCTATGGGCGTTGGAGGCGCGTTCGATTTTCTTTCGGGACGCCAACGGCGCGCGCCTCGTTTCATGCAGCGCGCGGGCCTCGAATGGCTCTACCGGCTGTACCGCGAACCCTGGCGCTGGAAACGCATGTTGGCAATCCCCAGGTTTATGCTGTATGTGCTGCTGAAAGGTCGCAAGCATGAATAGTGGTTTTCATATAGACATAGAGAGACTACATACGCTGATCGATAATTTTGCGGGGAAGCGCGTGCTGGTGATTGGCGATATGGTGGCGGATGAATACCTGGTTGGTCGGCCCACGCGCATTGCGCGTGAAGCGCCCGTGCTGATCCTTGAATTGTACGAGGAACGCACTGTGCCTGGTGGGGCAACAAATGTAGGAGTCAATGCGCGTGCGCTGGGCGCGGAAGTTTTTCTGACAGGCGTGGTTGGCGATGATGTGCCGGGGCAGCGTTTGCGACAGGCCATTTCTGAGCTTGGAATGCATCAGGAGGGGCTGGTGAGCGATGCGCGGCGTCCAACTTCCACCAAGACGCGCATTGTGGCAGGCAGTACGCAGATCGTGCAACAGCATATTGTGCGCATCGACCGCGTTGACAACTCTGACCTGGTGGATGGAAGCAAAAGCCACATCATCGACTATATCAAGCGCGTGTTGCCGTCGATGGATGCTGTGGTGCTTTCGGATTATGAGAACGGCGTCATCAGCCCGCAGATACTCGAAAACTGTTTGCCATCCGCGCGGCAGTTGGGCAAAGTGATTGTGGCCGATTCGCATGGCTCGCTTTTTCGTTTCCAGGGTGTGACTGCCATTACTCCTAACCAACCGGAGGCGGAACTGACTCTAGGTACCAGTATTAACACGCTGGCGGAATTGCAAGCAGCGGGGCAGCGCCTGCTAGATGGCAGCCATGCACACAGCATCCTGATTACGCGCGGCGCGGAGGGTATGAGCTTGTTCGAGCGGGACAAAGCGCCAGTGCATCTGCCCGTGCATCGCCTGGATCATGCCAGCGAAATTGTGGACACCAACGGAGCAGGCGATACCGTCGCTGCCACCTTTACCCTGGCTCTAACGGCGGGAGCGAGCTTCGGCGAGGCGGCCTGCCTTGCCAACGCGGCGGCGGCTCTGGTAGTGCGCCGCCAGGGCTGCGCCAGCAATACGCCAGAAGAATTGACGAGAGCATTTCATGCATGATATAGCAATAGAGAGCCGTCGAAAAATACTTGGGCGCGACGACATCGCGCGCGAAGCGCAGCGCCGTCAGCAGGCAGGGGAGCGCGGCGTCTTCACCAATGGCTGCTTTGACCTGCTGCACCTGGGACATGTGCGCTATTTGCAGGAGGCGCGCGCGCTGGGCGATTTTCTCATCCTCGGCCTGAATAGCGATGAGAGCGTGCGCCTGCTGAAAGGACCAGGTCGCCCCTTGATGCCGCAGAACGAACGCGCCGAAATTCTGGCTGCCCTCGCCTGCATCGATTATGTCACCATCTTTGCCGAACCTACCGCGAGTCCCCTGGTCGCATACCTGCGCCCGGCTATCTACGTTAAAGGGGGAGATTATGCCCTCGCCGGCGACGCACCGGAAGTACCAGATAGCAGCCGTTTGCCCGAAGCGGAGGTCGTGCAGGCATATGGTGGCACTGTGCTACTGATTGCCTATGTGCCGCATCATTCCACGTCCGAATTGATCGCAGCCATCAAGCAATTGCCTGAATGAAACGTTTACATCGGTTGTCATCCTGAGCGCAGCGAAGGATCTGCGTGGCCTCACGAGAGATCCTTCGCTGCGCTCAGGATGACAAACCAGCGAAGGATGACAGGGCTGGTTGTGGTTGACAATATTCATCAAGGCGCAGGCGAGGGGATTGGATTATTAAGGAGTTATTATCTCGAATGCCAAAGGAATCTATCGATAATCAGTCTGAATCATTTGAAAAAACACATGATGTCGAGTCTATTTCGCTTATCTCTGGCGGTTTGCCGGAACTGAACGAAACGATGCTTTCCATTGAAGAGAGTACTAGCACAGTACCCGTTACGAGCGAACGGCGGCAGATTGCCAGGTCGGCCTCGCTGGTCATGCTGGGCAATCTTGGCAGCAGCCTGCTGGGTATGGCGCGCCAGATAGTTGTTGCGGCGCTCGGCTCCGACGTGGGAGGTCCGTTCAATGCCGCTATTTTGCCCGCTCGCACTTTGAATGATCTGCTGGCGAATGGCTCGGTCAGTGGCGCGTTGATTCCCACCTTCAACGACTATGCCGCGCCCGAAAAACGTGACGAACTGCGCCGCATCGTCTTCACGCTGGTCAACCTGCTTTTGCTCGTCACATTTGTATTTTCAATAATTTACCTGTTCATTGCACCTCATTTCATCGACCTGCTTGTATCGGGCTTTTCAGCGCCTGATAAGCAATTGACGCTCATCTATTCGCAGATCATCTTTTTCTCGCTGATGGCGCTGGCCCCTTTTGCTATTTTGCTGTCGGCTCTTTTTGCGCTGAGAGAGTTTGGCTGGCCTGCCTTTGCCACAGGCGCGTATCATGTTGGCATTATTGGTGGCGCGGGTGTCGGCTCGCTGCTGGGCGCGCGGTACTTTGGGCATGTCTGGCTGGCAATAGGTGTACTCTTTGGCGCGGCAGGCGAGATTGCGCTGCTATTGCCGGGCATCCGCAAGCAGCGCCTGTATTATATGTTTGTGCTTGATCTCAAGCATCCGGCGCTGCGACGCATCGTTAAACTGTACGGTCCGGTAGCCTTTAGCTTCCTGGTATCAACGGCGGTGGTCTTTCTCGATCAATATTTGCGCTCGCTCACGCACGACAACCATTCCACCGGCGCGAGTAATACGCTGGCGCTTAGTAACGCGACTACCCTGATCCAGTTTCCGATAGGATTGGTGGCTGCCGCGCTCTCATTTGCTGTATTGCCCACGCTGGCCGAACACGCGCGTAACGCCGATACCGAACGGTTCAAGCAAACGCTGCTGCTCGGCTTTCGCATCGGCCTGCTGCTGATGATTCCGGCGGCGGTCGGGCTAATCGTGCTGCGCCAGCCCATCATCGACCTGCTTTTCCGCCACCACAACTATACGCAATTCGATGCTGACCGCACAGCTCTGGCCCTGCTAAACTATGCCTATCAACTGCCATTCGTGGCGATTGACCAGCTTTTGATCGCCGCTTTCTATGCGCGTAAGAACACCTTCACACCCGTCGCCGTGGGCGTTTTGAGCATATCGGGCTATTTGCTAGTCGCGTTGCCCTTTTATACGACTATCGGTATGCCCGCGCTAGCCTTTGCCAATACGGTGCAGATCATCATGCACACTATTATCCTGTTAATCTTGCTGCGCAAGGCTATCGGCACCATTCG
>JBOGTO010000456.1:0-11077 GCA_050695155.1 Ktedonobacteraceae bacterium | reverse complement strand
CCATTCACCCTGCCCCCGCCCTTACAATGAACGCTTGCTGTAGAGCTTCTTTCGTAGTCATTGTAAGGGCGGGGGTGGTTGAGTGGAGTGGCGGGGACCCTTGCGGTCGCCCTCTCCCTACTATACTCAGGTAGCCCTGTTCAGATATTTATGCAGTTTTGGTCTTCGCTGCCTGTCCCAGCCCTAATGTCTCGATGGCCTGTTGGCGCAGCACGAACTTTTGCACCTTGCCACTGGCCGTCATGGGATAGGACGTGACGAACTGGATGTAGCGCGGTATCTTCTGGTGGCTGATGCGCTCTTTGCAGAAATCGCGCAACTCCTGCTCGCTGATCTCCTGACCTTCTTTCGGCAGCACCACCGCCAGCAGTTCCTCGCCGAAGAAGGCGTCCGGCACGCCCAACACCTGCGCGTCGGCAACCTTTGGATGGCGGATCATCAGTTCCTCTACTTCGCGCGGGAAGATGTTCTCGCCGCCGCGAATGACCATCTCTTTCAGGCGTCCCACGATATTGACATAGCCTTCTTTATCCATCGTTGCCAGGTCGCCGGTATGCAGCCAGCCGCCGCTATCGATGGCCTCGGCGGTCTTCTCCGGCATGTTGTAGTAGCCGGCCATCACCAGAAAACCCCGGCAGCACAGTTCTCCTCGTTCGCCGACTGGCACTACTTCTCCGGTGGCCGGGTTGATGATCTTGACATCGACATGCGGATAGGGGAAGCCCACCGTCTCCGATTTGCGCTGGAAACTATCGCTGGGCTGTGTATAGGTGATGCCACCGTTCGACTCGGTTTGACCAAAGACGATAGCCACATCCGCTCCCATGCGCTCCTTGACCTGCTCCATGACCGCGACAGGCACGGGCGCGCCGCCGCTGCTCACAATTTTCAACGAAGTCGGCCTGTTCTGCTCAAATTCGGGATGCTGCATCATGGCAATCAGCATGGTGGGAACGGCGAAGATATAGGCGCAATTCTCCTGCTTGATGATCTGCAATGTTCTCAAAGGTTCAAAGGCGATCAGAGGATGTAGCGTCATGCCGCTGATAATCGCGCCAATGGCAATGCCCGATCCGGCGATGTGGAAGAACGGCAGGGGCAGGCAATAGTGAACGCCGGGAGCGTCCTGGGCATCGGTGCGCTTTAAGGCCATTAGCAAATCGTTTATAACACTGTGATGGGTAAGCATGGCCCCTTTAGGGAAACCGGTCGTGCCAGAAGTATACAGGATCAACGTAGGGTCTCCGGGTTTCACCGACGCCTGCCGCTCGCGCAACTGTTCCGCGCTGACGGCAGCGCCGCCCGCCACCATCTCGCCAAACATGGTTGGTCGCCACTCCTGCTGCTCCAGCAAACCGGCGGGCGGCATCCCCATCAAGCATACATAGCGCAGCGCTGGCAACAGTTCGCTGCTCACTTCGCCATTTTTCTCGCCAGGTGTGACCATTGAACGCACCGTCGCCAGGCAGTTGTGATCGCGCACCTGTGCCATGAAGAACAACGCCTTCACGTCGCCCTGTTTAAGCACATATTCCAGTTCCTTCGCCCGATAGACCGGGTTGACCGTCACCGTCACCAGCCCGGCCTTTGCCGCGCCAAACATCAGCAACAACCATTCCGGCAGGTTAGCCGCCCATACCGCGATATGGTCGCCCTTCTGTAGACCCAGCGCCATCAGCCCGCGCGCCGTCGCGTCAACCCGCGCCTTGTACTCCGCATACGTCCAGCGAATATCCAACGCGCCGCGAAACTCAGGATAGCAAGAGTAAACCACTGCTTCGGTACCGGGAATGTCTGCGGCGCGGCTGTCTAAGAGATCGCCCAGTGTAGTATCGAGGAGTTCGATTCCCTCGGTCTCTGCCTGCCAGTAGGACAGGCCATCGTTGGTCATGCCCATAAAATACCCTCCTTTGAAATAAATTATGTTACAATGCTTCCCCTAACCCTTCGGGATCGAGCGTGTAGACACTATTGGATATATCAAGGTCGGCTAATTGTCCCACTGCTTTCAATACCGCAGAAGCTATATCATTGACGGAAGCATTCCTCGGAAAGAAACGGAGAACAATAATGCCCGCATGTGGTGGTGGGAACGCTGTCTGATTCAGGTAATCTGTATCGAAGGTAACGATTGTCATATAGCGGGCGCGAGCATGGGCAAAGATTGCAACATCGGACTGAGAATATAGTTTCTCATCATACACACGGGCGGCAACATATCCTGCTCTTCGCAAAGTTGAAAGTACCTTGCGTGGTATGTTTTCGTCCAGCAAAAACGATTGTGGACGATCTATCATTATTCTACCTCATCACAACATTTTCGAGTGCGTCGGCGTAGCCCTTGACGTATTGAACCTGCTCAGGGCTTAGTTGTTTGACCGCCTTGACCTGTCCTGGCGTCAGGTCATATTCATCACAGATCTCCGCAATTGACATGCCGTTCTCAAGATGTCCAATGATACGATCCACGAAGACGCGCGTCCCCTCAATAATCGGTCGCCCACTATTAATAGTAGGGTCTTGCACAATACCGCTGGAGATTTTTCGTATTCCTTGCAGCGCCAATGTTTTCTCCTCGAGAGCTTGCGCCCTTAATCCTATGCGGCAGAACCTTTACGACTATTATATACTGCATATTACTACTTTTAATAGCTATGTCAAGCGTGTGCCGGGGTTTGTGAATGATTGCTAGCAAGGAGCCGCAAAAATATGAACGACAAAAATAAACAAATACCTCACTTCGAGAGTGAGGATGAGGAAAGATCATTCTGGGCAATACATGATTCAACTGAATACATCGATTGGGACAAGGCTGAAAAAAATCCCCCTTTTCCTCTACTGAAGAAATCTCCTCAGACGACTTCTGACAGAGAACCAGATTGAGCCTCCAACTTGACGCCCCTCCGTTCCAGATGCTAGGATGAACAGACAGAACCTATAAGCAACGACGCTTGATATTTCGCAATATCAGACCACAGATCAGTAAAGGATGACAAACTATGCAACTGGAGCGGGCTGACCTGCTACAGATTTATTATTTGATGCGCCTCACACGCGCCGTAGAAGACCGCACGCGCACGCTCTTTTTGCAGGGGCGCGTGGCTGGCGGCGTCTATACCGGGCAGGGACACGAGGCCGCGACCGTCGGGGCAGCGATGACGCTGCGCGATGGCGACATCATCGTACCGCAGCACCGCGATCTTGGAATGCACCTCACACGCGGCGGCTCCCCGCGCGCGGTCATGTGCCAGTGGTTGGCGCGTGGCAACTCGCCCACGCTTGGACGCGACGGCACGTTGCACATTGGCGACATGCATCACGGCATCGTCCCCTCCATCAGCATGTTGGGCGAGTCGCTGCCAGTGGCCTGCGGTGTCGCATTAACCATGAAGATGCGCAAACGCGATACCATCGTCATGGCTCCCTGCGGCGATGGCGCAACCAATACCGGACCATTCCACGAGGGGCTGAATTTCGCCTCGACACAAAAATTGCCTATCGTTTTCATTGTCGAAAACAACGGCTACGCTTATTCAACCCCTACCTATAAACAGTTTGCCATCGAAAATCTCTCCGACCGCGCCAAAGCCTACGGGATGCCGGGCGAGTATGTCGATGGCAACGACGTTCTTAAAGTGATGGACGCGGTCGAACAGGCTGTAGAACACGCGCGCAGTGGCAAAGGACCCGCGCTGGTCGAATGCAAAACCTTTCGTGTGCGCGGCCATTCCGAGGCCGACAAGGCCGATTATGTGCCGCCAGAATTGCGCGAAGAATGGTTGCGCAAAGACCCCATCAAACGCTTCGAGGCATACCTGACAGAAAAGAGCATTCTTAGCGATACTGTCAAAACCGAAATCGAAGCAAAAGTCAAAGCGGTCGTAGATGACGCTGTTAGCTTCGCGGAACAGAGTCCCGCGCCCGATGGAGCCAGCGTTGCCGATTACATCTACGCGCCCGATGGCCCTATCGCCATCATCGGCGAACCCGGCGCGAGCGACCCGCGCTACGTCAACGCCCTGGACACGCGCACGGGCAAGCCCTTTAACACCGTAGCGGATGATGTTGCGAGCGTCACTCGCTTTGAAGCGCAGGAGGTGGGGAAGCGATGACGGCTGTCACCTATTTAGAAGCGATTGGTCAGGCTATGCGCGAGGAAATGCGGCGCGACGAGAGCGTTTTCCTGCTGGGCGAGGATGTCGGCACCTATGGTGGCGCGTTCAAAGTCAACGTGGGTCTGCTGGAAGAGTTCGGGGCGGAGCGCGTCATCGATATGCCGATGGCGGAGGCCGCTATCATTGGCTCAGCCGTTGGCGCGGCCATTATGGGTATGCGCCCCATCGCCGAAATGCAGTTTATCGACTTCATCACCTGTGGCTTCGACCAGATCGTCAATATGGCGAGCAAGTTTTACTGGCGCAGCGGCATTCCCGCGCCGATGGTCATTCGCGGCCCATCCGGCGGCGGCGTCAAAGGTGGCCCATTCCATTCGCTTAGCCCGGAAGCCTGGTTTTTCCACGTTCCTGGCATTAAGGTAGTGGTGCCATCGACAGCCTACGATGCCAAAGGCTTGCTCAAAGCCGCTATCCGCGATAACAACCCGGTGCTATACCTGGAGCATAAACTGCTCTATCGAATGCCCGAACTGCGCGAAGAACTGCCCGCCGAGGATTATACTGTGCCGATAGGCAAAGCCATTATTCGTCACGCTGGCGAAGACATGACCATCCTTACCTATGGCGCGATGGTACATCAATGCCTCAAGGTCGCGCGAGCGCTCGAAGAGCAGGATGATATTAGCGTCGAAGTGCTTGATCTGCGCAGTCTCGTCCCACTTGACCGCGAAGCTATCGTGGACTCGGTCAAACGCACCAACAAAGTCTTGATCGTACACGAGGACACGCTGACCGGCGGCGTCGGCGCTGAACTATCAGCCATTCTGGCCGAAGACCTGTTTGAATATCTCGATGGGCCAATTATGAGGGTGGCCGCGCCCGACGCGCCATTCCCATACGCGCCCCCGTTGGAGGCCGCATTCCTGCCCAATGCCGATAAAATTCTTGTCGCCGCGCGCAAACTCGCCGCGTACTGATAGATTGACAAAGGAGTCAAAGCAATGCCAACACCTGTGAAAATGCCACGCCTGGGCGAATCCGTCGCGGAAGGGACGGTCGGAAGCTGGCTAAAAAAAGAGGGCGACTGGATCGAGAAGGACGAATCGCTCGCCGAAATCATTACCGATAAAATTAACGCTGAACTACCATCGCCGGTAGCTGGTCGCCTTGCCAAAATCCTGGTGCAGGCCGACGAGACGGTAGCGGTGGGCGTCGATATCGCGCTCATCGAAGAAAACGCGGATGTGGCGAGTACTCCGCCTGCCGAGTCCGCTCCTGGCCCGGATGCCGCGCCCGTCAAGAATCCTGAACGCGCCAATATTGCCGTGATGGATAAGCAGAGCGCCAGCGCCGATAGGAATGGATCAAATGCAGTCGCTCAGCCAACGCGCATAGGCGAGGAAGAACGCCAACGTATCTCGCCCCTGGCGCGTCGCCTGGCACGCGAGCATGATATTGACCTGAACGACGTACCCGGCACAGGCACGGGCGGTCGCGTGCGCAAAGAAGATATTCTCGCCTACGTCGAGCAGCGCAATGCCGCGCCTGTGCCATTCGTACAGGCTCAGCAATACACCACACCAGCACCTGCTCCGGTTGCGCAGCCAGCTTACACTGCGCCTGCTGCGGCAAAGGCCGAACCCGTCACCACCATTGCGGGTCCCGATGAAGAACTGATGGTGCCGAGCCGGATGCGCCTGGCGATTGCCGAACATATGGTACGTAGCAAACGCACATCGCCACATGCTACCACCGTCGTCGAAGTCGATATGACCAATATCGCAAAGTGGCTGGAGAAGAACAAAGAGGACTTCAAGAAGCGCGAAGGCCACAGCATCAGTTACGTGCCATTCGTCATGAAGGCCGTGTGTGAGGGCATTCGCAAGTTCCCGCTCATCAATTCCAGTTGGACGGAAGATAACAAGATCATTATTAAGAAGCGTATCAACATGGGTATGGCCGTTGCTACCGATGTCGGACTGGTGGTACCCACGCTTTACGACGCTGACCAGTTGACCATCGCGGGGCTGGCGAAGCAAATTGCCGCCATCGCGCAGCGCGCCCGCTCTAACAAACTGACCGTGCAGGACATGCAAAACAGCACCTTTGTGGTGAACAATCCCGGCACATTTGGTACAATCATGTCGGTACCGATCATCAACCAGCCGCACGCCGCCATCCTGAGCATGGACGCCGTCGTCAAACGCCCGGTGGTCATCGAAGACGACGCCATCGCTGTGCGCTCCATGATGTACCTGTGCCTCTCGTTCGATCATCGCATCCTCGATGGCGCGGGCGCGGGCGGCTTCTTGCAGGCCACGCGCCAGAAATTGCAAAGCTACGGGCGCGAGATAGACGTATATTAACAGAAGGAAAACAATATGGCGACCATTATACCGGAGCGCCGCCCTGAATGGCTCAGGGTGCGCCCGCCAAAGGGAGAGAACTACGAAAACCTCAAGCAACTGATGCGCAGCAAAGAGCTACACACAGTGTGCGAAGAGGCGCGTTGCCCCAATATCGGCGAGTGCTGGGGTCACAAAACCGCTACGTTCATGATCCTGGGCAGAGTTTGTACGCGCAGTTGCGGTTTTTGCGCCGTAGAGACCGGTCGCCCGATTGGACTCGACTGGGAGGAACCAAAGCGGGTGGCGGAAGCTGTGCAGAAAATGGGCTTGCGTCACGCCGTTGTTACCTCTGTCAACCGCGATGAACTCAAAGATGGCGGCGCGGCCATCTTCGCCTCGACTATTCGCTGGATTCGCCGCCTTAATCCTGAATGCCGCATTGAAGTGCTGACACCCGATTTTAAGGGCGTCTATGAAGCACTGCAAACGGTGATCGATGCCCGTCCCAACATCTTCAACCACAACGTCGAGACGGTGCCGCGCCTGTACAGGCGCGTGCGCCCGCAGGCAATCTACAAACGCTCGCTGCAAGTCTTAAAGTGGGCCAAAGAGATGAATCCCGCCGCTCCCACCAAATCTGGCTTCATGCTGGGGCTGGGCGAGACCTGGGACGAGATTATCGAAGTGATGCACGATATGCACGAGCATGACGTAGATATTCTTACCATCGGCCAGTACCTGCGCCCATCGTTCCAGCATTTGCCCATTCAACGTTATGTACCATTAGAAGAGTTTGCCGCCCTCAAAGCCGAGGGCAAGAAGATGGGTTTCCGCCATGTCGAATCCGGCCCCTTTGTGCGCAGTTCTTATCATGCCCACGAACAGGCCGATGGAGCCGCAACGAACGCATGAAAGTATCGCTCAACGACACACAAATTGCCTATAGCGATCATGGCATCGGGCTATCGGTGATCTTCTTGCACGCCTTCCCTTTGAATCGCTCGATGTGGGATGGGGAGATAGCCGCGCTGCTCGACGAGCAACGCTATCGCCTCGTCTCGCTCGACTGGCGTGGTTTTGGCGAAAGCGATATTCCCGGCGAGGTTTCAACCATGGAGATACTGGCCGGGGATGTTGTAGCTTTGATGGATCATCTTGGTATTGAGCAGGCCGTGCTGTGCGGCCTCTCGATGGGCGGCTACGTGGCGTTTGCTTGCTTGCGCCAGTATGCGCAGCGCATAGGCGGCCTTATTCTGGCCGATACTCGGCCAACAGCCGATCCACCCGACAGACAGGCTAACCGCGAAAATGTGGCGCGTATCGCCGAAACGCAGGGAACAGCGGCTATTGCTGACTTGCAACTTCCGAATTTGATCTCCGATTACACGCGCCAGCATGACCCGGCGGTCGAAACACGCGCGCGCCAGATGATTAACGCCGCCACTAAGCCCGGTATCGCGGCGGCCTCACGCGGCATGGCGCGGCGAGTCGATTCCAGTGATCTGTTGGCAGGCATTTCCTGTCCCACGTTAGTTATTGTGGGCGAGCAGGACGCTCTCATTCCGCCCTTCGAGGCGCAGGCATGCGCCGAACGTATCCCCGGCGCGCAGTTTGTGAGCATTCCAAACGCCGGGCATCTCTCCAACCTGGAGCAGCCCGATCTATTTTTAGCAAGCATCAGCAGTTTTTTGCGATCAATATAGGACGTGAAAATGGATAAAGTGGTAAGTAAAGTGGAAGATCAATCGCGTCGCCAACGCGCTATGGTGTTGATAGTAGATGACAACGCCGCGATACGCGATATGGTCTCCTGGGCGCTAGAACTGGATGGCTTTGCGGCGGCGGAAGTCGCCAACGGGCAAGAAGCCCTATCATGGATGGATAATGCCGCCCGCGAAGGCCGCTACCCCGCCGTTATTCTGTTGGACCTGTCTATGCCCGGCATGGATGGCGATGTCTTTCTCCAGCGGTTGCAGGCGCAGTGGGAGAAGGCGCGCCCCATCCCTCCCATTATCATCATCACCGCCGCGCAAAATACCCCGAAACTTCCTCCCACGCATGTCAACCAGGTCATCATCAAGCCGTTCCATGTGCGCAACCTGCTCGATGCAGTGCGCGACCTCGTTGTGTGAATTTTAGGAAAAGCTAAGCTCTCTACGAATATATCATTCACTCAGTAGTACCTTCCTACTCAACAAAATGATGATACGCAATCCAAATTGCGTTGATCACAAATCTCCCGTGAGCGGCTACACTTGCTAGCAGGGGATAGGTCCTATCCCCATAAGCGCTAACTTCATTATCCAGGACTGCGGTGGAAAACGAGACCTGCGAGGCGTGGCGTATATCATTCTCTTGAAAAGAAGGAAAAAATCTATGGAAAAAGAACTTTCACAAGAACCTGTAATCAGTACATCTCGACTGACAAAGGCTTTTGATAGCCGCGTGGCAGTCAGTGATCTGCACCTGGAGGTACTGCGCGGTGATGTCTTTGGCTTCCTGGGACCCAATGGCTCCGGCAAAACGACGACCATTCGTATGCTGCTGGGTCTAATCCAACCGACAGTGGGCAGCATCTCCCTGTTTGGCCTGGACAACTCCACGCATCTCCAGGAGATATTGCCGCGTGTCGGCGCAATCGTCGAGACGCCGGTTTTTTACCCCTACCTTTCGGGTATCGATAATCTGCGCGTGGTAGCGGCGGCTTCTGGAATGCGCTTGGGCAAGCCCAACCAGGCGCGTATCGATGAAGTGCTGGACCTGGTGGACCTGGGAGCGCGCGGACGCGACGCCTACCGCAAGTACTCTCTGGGTATGAAACAGCGCCTGGCTATCGGCGCGGCCCTGCTGACCGATCCCGAATTGATTCTGCTCGACGAGCCGACCAACGGACTCGATCCCGCCGGCGTACACGAGATGCGCCAGTTGATCCTGCGCCTGGCTGCCATCGGCAAGACGGTTTTCCTCTCCAGCCATATCCTCTACGAGATTCAGCAGGTGTGCAACCGCGTAGCTGTTTTGCAGCAGGGGAAACTGCTCAAGCAGGGGAACGTGCAGGAACTGCTGCGCGAGGGTAAGCGGCTTGTGCTACGCCTGGGTACACCCGAAGAGACCGGGCTGGCTCAGGTCATTCTCCAGCAAGCAGTCCAGGGCGATATGAACTGGATCACCCAGGTGAGCAGCGGTACCGATAAGAACAATCTTCCGGCCCTGTTTGTAGACGCGCCCGCCGCCCGCTCGCAGGAGATCATTGCGCTGCTGGCACGGCGCGATCTCTTTATTGCCGAAATGTATCAATCCGAGTCTAGCCTGGAAGACTTCTACCTGGAACTGACCGGTACGGATGCTGGTGAAGGCTCGCGCGCCAGTATGGCCGCTCTGAACGACACGGACCATTCCTTACGCGCTACACTTCATGCTTTTTCTGAATCGATGAGAAGAAAGTGAGATATAGAATGATTGCATCTACACAAACACCGCCTGATGTTATCCGTACCGCGCCGGTTGTGATGGGGCGCAAAGATTACCTGAGCGTGCTGCTGCGCCTGATCGGCATGGATGTATATAAAGTACGTCGCCGCTTGCTGTCGAAGATGCTGCTGTTCGTCGGAACGTTCGTGATCGCGTTTGTTTTTCTGGGGCTTGGTATAGTAGCCTTGCATTTCGCGAGCCAGCCTGTCACCAGTTTTGTGCCATCGAAATGTGCTGCAACTCCGCAACTTTCTGCCGCCGGGTGTATCACCCATCAACCGGCAACCCTGGCTGATATGCAGCACGAGAAGCAGCGCATGTTGAATGGCGTGGCTCAGTTTCTGACTATGCCGGGCGTCTGGTTCACAGAAGAACACTTTTTCATCCTGGCGCTTGTGGTGCTGGGGATCATTCTTGCTGGGACGCTGGTGGGCGGCGAATACAGCCTGGGTACAGTGCGCCTGACGTTTACGCGCGGCCCGACCCGCGTGCAGTTTCTCATCGCGAAAATCGCGGTGTTAGCCATCTACATCGTTCCCACAATCCTGTTCTTGATGCTGTTGGGAATGGTGATCGGAGCTATCATGGCTCAACTGGCAGGCGTTAGCACTGGTTTGAGCTTCTTGACTGTTGCCCACTTTGGTCATTTTGTCCTCTACCTGCTGCTGGCGATACTCTACTGGTATGCCTATATGCTAATGGCGCTGTTCTTTGGCACAGTGGGGCGTTCGACGGTGGCTGGTATCGTCGGGCCGCTCATCTTGCTTGCCATTGAGCCTCTACTCAGCAGCAGCATTACTGTTCTAACAAGCAATAGTAGCGGTGGTCTGTCAGATTTTATGAAGCATGTCCCAGACTACTTCCTGGGCAATAACCTCACGTCGCTGCTGCATAATCAGGGACACATACTCTCGTTTACCGATGCAGGTTCCTATTCTGATGGACATTCGCTGCTGGTGGTTGCCGTTTACCTGGTCGTGTTTGTGGGCGTTTCGTGCTGGCTGACCATGCGGCGTGACGTGACCAGCTAGTCCTGCGAGTAGGAAAACCAGGGCAGATAGAACCCTGTGCGTTGTGAAACGTATTCTCAGAGAGGTGATTCGGCAAAATTCTGTAGGGACGGGAGGGGGCCTTGTGCCTGTC
>JBOGTO010000455.1:0-7033 GCA_050695155.1 Ktedonobacteraceae bacterium | reverse complement strand
GGCGTACTCTGTCACCTATCGAGACGAAGCGGGGCAGGCGCGGCGCGTGTGCGCGGTGTGGGTCTCCGATGCGCTCACCTGGGAACTCTACCCCTTTCCGCTAGCGGAACGAAGCACCATCGACCTTGTTTGAAAGAAAGCGACTGACGACGGATGCAGCAGATTATTACCGCCAAACTGAAACTACTGACCACGCCTGAGCAACATCGCTTGCTCAGGCAGACGCAGTTGGCCTATCGGGACGCGCTCAACTTCGTCAGTCGCTATGCCTTCGAGCAGGGCAAGCTCTCGAGCAACGAGCGATTGCAAAAAGAAACCTACTATGAGATTCGCGCCCGCTTCAAGCTTCCCGCGCAGATGGCCTGTAATGTCCCCCGCCAAGTCGCCGCTACCTACAAGGGACTGTGGACGAAGCTCAAACAGAACGCTGCCCAGCGTAAAGCCGGACACACCAAAAAGCGGTATAAGGGACTGGACGAACCACCAAAGTATATCTCTCCTACGCTGACCTACAACTACCGCAAAGATTACAGCTTCAAGACAGGACAACAGGTAAGCGTCCTCACCCTACAAGGCCGGATTATCCTTCCCTATCAGAGCTATGACCCACATGTCGCGCTTATCCACCAGGGCGCAACCATTGGCGCGGCCAGGCTCTGGTACGACAAGTCCCACAAGCAGTACTACTTACTTGTCACGCTAGAACTGGAGCTTCCCAACCCAACCCCTGAAACACTTCCCAATGTGGCAGGCGTGGATGTGGGAATGCGCTATCTGGCCGTGACCGCAACGCTGACCAATGACAGTTCTTTTTATTCAGGAAAACGAGTCCGGGCGCGTGCTGACCACTACGCCCGGCTCCGTAAACGCTTGCAGCGTAAAGGCACTCGTTCCGCGACCCGGCGTATGATCGCGCTCAGTGGGCGAGAGAGACGGTTGAAACTGCACACCAATCACACCATCGCCAAACAAATTGTGAACGCGCACCCTCATACCTTGATCGGCCTGGAAGACCTGACAGGCATTCGTGAACGCACCAAACGGCGCACCCGCCGACGCAAGCGCAACGGCAAAGGCACCGAACCCGTGTCCCCCAAAGCGCGGCGAGCCAACCGTCATGCGTCCAAGTGGGCGTTTGCTGAATTGCATAACCTGCTGGCCTACAAAGCCCTGTTGTCAGGCTCTCTCACCATCAAAGTCGACGCTCACTATACCAGTAAAGCGTGTCCAATGTGCGGGTACACGAGTAAGAAGAACAGGCCGCAACACGGCCTCTTGTTCGTTTGTCAGAACCCCCACTGTCACTACACTTTGCACGCTGACTTAGTGGGAGCGCGTAACATAGCGATGCGAACGCGGCTTGTCCGGCAGGACTGGGCAAGCACGGGCGTCTTGTCAGTACGCCCTGATGTGTCGAGCGAAGAAACCAAAGCGGCACGCCTTACACGGTATGCCGGATTGCGGTGGAGTTCGGATACAACCCCTCCTCTTCAAGTTTAAGAGATGGGGGAACTGACTTATTCTAGCAGTGAGAGATCGTCGTCCTGACGGCGTTTGCGCCTGTTGGACCAGCGCCTGCTCATGTACGCCCCTACTCTGTTGGGCAGCCAGCGCAAGAAGTGGGGATGTCGCGCAAGGTACAGGAAGAGACGCGGTTGGAGTGTCTGCCAGATGCGCGGTATCTCCTCTATTTCGCCGTTATGTTTCGGATGCTCGGCGCTAGCAGGGTCGGCCCAACGATCGCGCACATAAAGGTCTCCCAGGCGTTCTATCGTGACGGCCTGTTCAGGCACAGCTTCCGCCAGGGTATGGGCATACTCATAGGGCGTTTGCGAGCGGCGCGGCGAGAGGCCCGCCCAGTTCGCAAGCACGGCTATGCGCCCGAATACCTGCATAGATAGCCCATACCCCCGGTACAGGCGACGCCACCAGAAACTGAAGTAGAGCATACCTACCACGATTATCAGCAGTAGTCCTAACAGCACGATCCCCACGTCCTGGCGTATCTGCGCCCCAATACCGTTCTGCGTTGACAGAGCGCCATTGGTCGAGCTATTGCCCAACAGGTTGTTATCCTTAATATGCGGCTTATTCGCATTTGCTGTGGCAGAGCTAGAGCCATTCGGCAGCACAGGCGCGGTAATGCCGGTCGAGTGCAATGGAATCGGAAACGCCGGGAAACTGGCTGATGGCTCAAAGTTGACCCAGCCATAGCCAGCAAAGTAGATCTGCGTCCAGGCATGGGCATCGGAGCCGCGCACAATTAACTGGTGTGTTTTAGGGTCGGGCTTTCCAGCGGCATAACCAGCTACGACACGCGCAGGCATCCCCAACGAGCGCGCCATAATTGCCATAGCGGACGCAAAGTAGTTGCAAAAGCCTTGATTACCACTGCGGAACAGGAACCAGGAAACGGGGTCCTGTCCGGGCGGTGGGTTGATATTGACGTTGTATTTAAAGTTACTATGCAAGTAGTCTTCCAGGTCAACCGCCATGTCGTACATGGTTTTGGAGCCAGCAGTGATATTTTGCGCCAGCATCTTGATGTGCGGGTCAAGCTGATGAGGCAATTGCAGGTACGCTTGTAACACAGCCGGGTTATAGTAATTCAAGGGCGGCGCCAGGTCGGGCAGATTCGGGTTATAGGTGAAGGAAGGAGCATCCTTCGGCAATAGCACTGTTTCCAATGTACTAATGTCGGCATTCGAGGCATAAGAAGTCACGTTGTACTGATTGCCTGCCGCCAACCTGCCATTGGTGCGCAACCATGCCACAATAGAACCGTCCGCTTTCCTCATGACAACTTGCGCGGCTTGATCGGTCAGGGCGATCTGAGATGCGCCAAACAGGTAGGGTGACGATTCGCCGGGCGGATTGACCACCGTGATGCGTTGTTGCACGGTTTTTAAGTCCGTAGAGTTATCATAGTCAATATTGCCCGATTTCAGGCTTGAACTGTCGGTAGTGCTATTTGACCAGATATGCCCATTGTACGTATCGAAACTGATCGATTGCAGATACTGGCTGTTGTCGGTAGAGGTGAGCGTAAACACAATATCATTGCTCAGGTTAGGATTGCCACCCAGCATGAGCGTATCGGTGAAATTGCCGTGATTCACCTGGTTGAAGCCGCCGGTGACGGCAAACATGCGTTCCCAGGCATTCTGAACAATCACCCAGGGGTTGTTATTAGCGCTCCAGACCTGCGCGGCTGAATCATTGATGTAGCCCCAGGGCAAGAACCAGGTGAGAATCAGGATGCCGATCGAAAGCATGGCCCCGGCCTGCATAAATTCCCAGCCCAGATCATCCGAGGTGCGCAGCCCCAATCGCTTCCAGCGCACAGAAGACTCAAAGAGGTTGAAGCGCAACAACAATAATAAAGCTGCTACCAGGAACACCACCAGGAAGATAATGTAGCCCGGATCAATGTTGCTCAGGTTAATTAGCAATACTACCGCGTTGGCGAGGATCATCAGCCAGGGACTGCGTGTGCGGTAGAGGAGCCAGGCGCTGGTGTAGGCCAGCAGAAAGCCCAGCGCGGTGATAAAAAAGAGAAAGATGGAATCATCGGCGCTCGTTCCCCCGGCCAGAGCAAGCACAACCCACTGGTGAATACCATTAGCCAGCGCTCCCAGATTCCCGCCATAATCCGCGCCTGCCGTTTGCCAGAAGGCCAGCAGCAGACCAAAAATGATGGCGAGCGGATGCACAAGCAGGCGCGGCAAGCGCCGTTGTTTGGCGGCGATCAGTCCGATCAACAGACCCAGAGCGGTGGTCAGCGAGAGGATATTGAGGTGATCGACCCACTGCGCCGCCTGCACGCTCCAGATGGTGCTATAGACCAGCGTTATCAGCAGAAAAAGCGAGAACCAGCCTTCCGCCAGGCCAATATGCACATGCGAAAGCACATCGCGTGGCTGCAAACGTCTCTTATTGCCATTATCAGAATCACCCTGACGCGGTTCACTAATGATACGTGACAGTCTTTCTAAGGATGCATCCTGCATAAGAGCCTACCTCCGTAGCGCGAAGCGTGCCTCCGGGTCCTTTTCCAGCGCCTCGCTGATAGACGAACCATTTTTCACACGCAGCACTGGAATATTGGCGCCTTCAAGCAGAGCCAATGTGTCTTCGTCCGAGGGAATATTTTCATCAAAGGAAGCCGCATCTAAGCCGACAACAGCAACTTGCACGCCGCGCCGTTGCAGATGACGCACGCCATCATGCCAGTCACGCGAGGTGGACGGGGTAATAATGATTGCCATCGTATTACGCCCAAAATGCATAGCGTCCAATGCCAGCGACTCTTTCAAATCGGGTCCAGGACCCGCGCTAACGACTGCGAGCAGCTCCAACATACGTTCAATCTGACGATCGCCGCGATCAAGCGAAAGAAATTCGCGCTGCGCGGCGTTGACGATCATACCAAGAGACAAGTCCTGGCGCAATAAGAAATTGCTAATAGAGGCAGCGATAGTGACGCCGTATTCCTCGGTAGAATGCTCGCCCTCGCCCGTCTGCACGGCATCGTGCAGGTCAAGAATAATCCAGGCGTCCATCGCAGGATCGAGGTCAAATTCCTTCACCATTAACCTATTATAATGCGCACTGGAACGCCAGTGTATACGGTTAAGTGAATCTCCGGGCATATAATCACGAATGGTGGTGGCGTTAGTGGTATTTTGCAGGGCGCGGCGCGAGGTACGCCCGCGTCCGGGTAAGCCGCCTGAAAACAGCACAAAATTGGTGATGGGTATAACATGCGGCAATACAAGCAGATCGCGCTGCTCAGTCAGCACCACACGCCGCCGGAACAACCCGAAAGGATCGCCACTGGTAGCAACGACGGGGCCTAGATGGAAATGCCCGCGCTGTTTGCATACGGTACGCGCGCGCCATGTGGCGCGTTTGCGCCCGCCCATGCTCGCCACGAAGCCAGCGCGATGGCCGGGCAGGTTTGAACCATCGGCGATTTGCACCCATAATTTGGGCAATGCGCTGATATTGTCGAGCATGAGACGTTCATCGAAGGTTTCGCCAACCTGCACGCGCCCGGTGGTGGCGGCGCGGCGGAAGACCATTTTGCGCAAACTGTAACGCGCCCAGAGCCAGGATATAACTAGCAGGCACAGCAAAACATAGGTCAGGATGTACAGGACATGCCAGCCGCTACTGATAGCGAAAAATGCCAGTAACATGATGAGAATGATGGCTTGCCAGGGTCGCATAACTCAGCGCCCCTTTCCACCACCGACCCACGCGCCAGGCACAGGCACACTTTGTAAAATCTCATCCAGTATCGCCGTCGAAGTCACCGCTCGCACGCGCGCCGCCGGCGTAACGATGATGCGGTGCGCCAGCGTGGGTTTTGCCAGCAGTTTCACATCATCCGGGATAACATAGCCGCGCCCGCGCATAGCAGCTAGCGCCTGCGATCCGCGATACAGAGCCAGCGATCCACGCGGACTCGCGCCCAGGTAGACGGAATTATGCGCGCGCGTGGCACCGGCAATCGCTACGATGTATTCGCGAATAGATGGGTCAACATGGATGGCGCGTACCTGCTCTTGAATATGCACCAGTTCATCCGAGGTCATGATCTGCGCCAGGTCGTCCAGTGGATGGTGATACTGGTGCGAATCCAGGATATTCATTTCATCGGTAGCCCTGGGGTAGCCCAGTTTGATATTCATCATGAAACGGTCAAGCTGCGCCTCTGGCAGGGGAAAGGTGCCTTCATATTCGATAGGGTTCTGTGTCGCCATTACCATAAATGGCTCCGGCAGCCGGTGGGTGATGCCGTCAACAGTCACCTGGCTTTCTTCCATCGCCTCGAGGAGCGCCGACTGTGTTTTCGGCGTGGCGCGATTGATTTCATCGGCCAGCACAATCTGGGCCAGGATGGGACCCGCGCGAAACTCAAAGTTGCCGGTTTTCTGATTGTAGATCGAAACGCCTGTCACATCGCTGGGCAACAGGTCGGGAGTAAACTGAATACGCCGGAAGGTGCAACCAATCGAACGGGCAATGGCTTTCGTCAATACTGTCTTACCAACACCGGGTACATCTTCGATCAATACATGCCCCCGGCAAATTACCGCAATCAGGCTAAAAGCGACAGGCTCAGCTTTGCCAACAATTACTTTCTCAACATTGTTAATTACTCGCTGTACCGCGCTGGCAAGGTCCTGGATAGACTGCATACATTTCTCCTGCCTGGCTGAATTTCCACTCCATAATGGCACTTTTCCATAGTGTACCATGTTAATGCGCAAGCATAAAGGAAATAATGGCACAAAATAGACAACATTGCTGCTGTGTATAATACTACGTCACGAGATACGCATTTGTTTCGCAATTTTCTTGCCATTTTAGCAGTCATTGCTGAAATATGGCTGAAATTTTTTATGGAAGGCAGGAAAATGGTTACAAGAGTTCTATAAAACCTGATCCGGGTCGATGCCCAGTGAACGTAATTTTTCAGCTAACGCTTGTGACCGCCTGGCCTCCGCCTCGGCTTGCTGGATCGCAGCCTCCGCCCGTTGCGCCTCGGCTTGCACACGCATGGCCTCCGCCTCGGCTTGCTGGACTGCCATATCAGCCCGCTGATCTGCTATAAGCGCCCGCTGATCTGCGTCCTCGGCACGAGTAAGCCTCATCTGGCCGTTGCGATCATAGAGGCGCAACATGGCTCCATCAGGCACCAACCAGCTTTGTAGGTGATGACTCCACCGCGCACCATTGGAGCCGGGCAACATCTCCTGCATGGTTTGACTGTCTTGATCGAGTTGCCAGCCAAACAAACGCCGGTTTCGACTGGCTGGCAGCGGGAATTCATGGGGGTCATAAGCGAAGTATTCTTGCACCCCCATGCGGGCATAGCGATCAGGTTTCTCGTCCAGATCCTTTTTCCAGGTTTCTTGCGAGGCAATCTCGAAGACCACCTGGGGTGCAGGTCCGCTTTTGCCCACGCGCCAGCTGCGGGTGGTTGACTGATACGCCACGCCCTTGATAACTGTCACATCCGGGG
>JBOGTO010000454.1:0-3232 GCA_050695155.1 Ktedonobacteraceae bacterium | reverse complement strand
CTTCACTTTCGTCGTTTGAAAGAGATGGAATTGGCCTTGCCGCCCCCTCTACCTTGCCTCCTTCACTCGACTTGTAAATTGCCCTGCTGCTAAATCTCAATCGAAGACGACGGGCAGTTGTTTCAGGCCGCGAAAGACCATGTCGCCTTCCCACTCTACTTCCTCGTTTGCCAGGCGCAGGTTGGGGAAGCGGCGCAGCAGCGCGTGAAAGGCGATTTCGCTTTCGAGGCGGGCGAGGGGCGCGCCCAGGCAGAAGTGGATACCGAGTCCGAAGGAGAGATGGCGGTTCTCTGGTCGATCAAGGCGCAGGCGGTCTGGTTCGGAAAATTGCGCGGGGTCGTGGTTGGCGGCTCCCATGCACATGATAACTTCCTGCCCTTCGCTGATACGTTTATCGGCAATTTGCATATCTTCTTTGGCGCGGCGTGAGGTCATTTGAACGGGGCTATCGTAGCGCAGCAACTCTACGACGGCGGATGGCATCAGAGATGGTTGTTCTTTCAGTTGCTGCAACTGCTGTGGGTTGCGCAGCAGTGCCAGCGTACCGTTGCCAATCAGGTGCATGGTGGTGCCGTGTCCGGCAGCCATGATGAGTACGCAGTTTCCCAGCAGTTCCTCTTCGCTGAGCGCATCGCCCTTTTCCTCGGCGTTAATCATGGCTTGCATCAGGTCATCTTTAGGGGCGTTGCGTCGCTGGCGGATAATCTGGCGGAAATACTCCATAAATTCGGAGACGCCGTGCAGCGCCAGAAACGCATCTTCCATGCTGAGATTGCTGGCATCCAGCAGCGTGCCGAAGTTTTCCGACCACGCATTGAGTTGATCGCGGTCTTCGGGCGGCACACCCAGCATGGTGGCGATGACTATAGCGGGCAATGGAAAGGCATAATCGCGGATCAATTCCATGCTGCCCTTTGCCTGTGCGCTATCCAGCAACTCATCGGCAATCTGCTTAATGGCTGGACGCAAGTTCTCAACCACGCGCGGCGTAAAAGCTTTAGCGACCAGCCCACGCAGGCGCGTATGATCGGGCGGGTCCATGAAGAGCATTTGCCGCGTCAAAGCGCGAATAGGCGGTTCCAGCATGGGGCGCATCTCTTCAGGAATCCAGCTAATATCTTCCATGAAGCCAGTGGCGGAGAAGCGCGCGTCACGCAGCGCGGTCGAAACTTCCACATAGCGTGTCAGCACCCAGCTATTGGCGCGTTCATCCCAGTACACCGGGTCGTTCTCGCGCAGCCGTTGGTACAGCGCGTAGGGGTTCGCAATATTAGAGGGCAGCAGCCCGTCGGCCAGGCTGAGCTTTTCTTCGTTCGTCTGTGTCATAGCGCTTCTCCTTTAGACTTGTGCCTCTTTTTCGTCGTTTATAATGATACGAAGGTTCATATACATGGGTTACAGGCCAGACCGCAGGTGGTTCACCTGTAGTATGATGTAGATATATGTAGCTTGCGGCTGCTTACCTCTACATCATACTACATATGTTCGCGTGGAAGATATTGACACTGGTCTGGTGTTCTAGTAGTACAAGGATGACCATCAATTATGCGCGTCTGGATGGGGGTAATTTCATGTTATGAAAGTTATCAAATTCCTCTTCATTATTCACCTTGCGGCCCTTGTGCTGGGCCTCGGCGGCCTTTTGATTGTTTCGCCACACCCCGAATTATGGAACACCAGCCCTATCGGCGCGGCTATTTTTCAGAATGTCCTGCACTTTGCTGGAACGTTGCACGTTCTTTTTGGCGCTGCGACCATGTTTCTCTTCGGGCTGCTTTGCGTTGGTACTCGTAAGACACTCGTATTTTTTGTTACAGCCACGTTGATCTCTTTGAGTATGGAACTGCTCGGCACCAGCATCGGCTTTCCCTTTGGCATTTCTTTATCAATCACGTATCCTGGCATTAAAGCGGCCGGCTTCATTCCCTACTCCATTTTGCTTTCCTGGTTTTATATGGGTTTCACCTCTTATCTGCTGGCGAGCAAGCTGGTCTCCATACTCAAAGTATCCCGGCAAACACTGTGGTCTTTGCTGCTGGGTACCTATTTTTTGATAGCCTGGGACATGATATTGAACTCGGCCATCGCTGGACAGCGTCTTGCTACGCAGGTCGGAGCGTGGCAATTATATGGCTCTTACTTTGGTATGCCTATGCGCAACCTGCTGGGCTGGGCGCTTAATGGCCTGCTGTTCCTGAGCGTTGCCAGGCTGCTCTGGCGTTCCAATATCGAAGCGCGGAAGGTGGTAGCGTGGCTGCCGGTGGGCATTTATGCGGCAAACACTGGCTTTGCTATGGCTCTCAATCTCGCCGTTGGATTGTGGTTTCCCCTGTGCATGTCCGCGTTTTTCGTGTTGCTGCCCGAGTCACTGATCCTGCTGCCTCGGGAAGAAAGATATGGCACGCGCGTCAGCGCGTGGCGTGTAGCCATCAGCACGATTCTCTGGTGGATGATGCGTGCCGCTACCCTGCTCCTTGCCCGGCGCAAAGTGACGGTACACGCCGAGGGCGTGGAACATATCCCGCCATCCGGTCCAACACTGATCGCGGTGCGTCATTTTCACTGGTTGTTCGATGGCTATACGCTGGTGCGTACCACCCGTCGCCCTTTGCATACCGTTGTTGCCTTAGACTGGATGCAATCATCCGCGCTGCGAATGGTGGTAGAGCTTGCCTGTTCCCTGGTGGATTGGCCGGTAGTGCTGCGCAGCGAACAATTTCGCCAGCACGCGGAAGACGAGCATTGGGCATTTGATGCCAACGAAACCAGGCAGTATCTACGCCAGGTGACACTGGGCGCGGTGCGGCTCCTCCGTTCAGGCGCGGCACTCGTCATTTTCCCGGAGGGCTATCCCAATGTCGATCCGCATCCCACGCCCAAGCCCGATCTCGAAGCCTTTCTCCCGTTCCGCCCTGGCTTCGTCAAGATGGTAGAACTGGCCGAGAGAGACAGGCAGACGCGGGTAGCGATCATTCCCACCGGGCTGAGCTATACGCAAGAGCCGGGCAACCGCTGGCAAATCACCGTGCGCTACGGCTCGCCGCTCCATCTCAGCGACTTTGCCAACTCCGAGCAGTTGCTACTGGCCGTCGAGGAACGTGTGCATGTCCTATCCGGCGTCTTGCCGCCCCCGCAACAATAGATTTCTTGCATTCCGTAGGGGCGGGGGTTGGGCCGGGATGGGAGGGGACCCTTGTGGTCGCCCGCGTCCCCCAATGTAGAAGGTATGGAT
>JBOGTO010000453.1:0-8527 GCA_050695155.1 Ktedonobacteraceae bacterium | reverse complement strand
TATACGGCACAGCGCCCATGTTGGGCAGCAAGGTGTAACATGCCTGGAGGCGACACGCTAGCAGGTCTTGCTATGCATTGTGGCGCAGGTACGCGGCTCGCTCTTCGGCGGCGCGGGCCTCCTTGCCACGCCGCAAAGCTTTGAGGGCTTCGGCTTTGCGCAGCCAGGGGTCGGGGTCGTTCTGGCTCAGGCGGATGGCCTCATTGGCGGAGCGCAGAGCCTGGTCATAGCGACCCAGGCGATTGAGTACCAGCGATTGATTATGCCAGGCGGTGGTTAAGCGCGGATTGAGCTGCAAGGCGCGTTGATAGGCGGCCAGAGCCTCGCTAAAGTTGCCCAGAGCGTAGTGAGCGTTCCCCTTGCCATTCCAGGCCAGCGCGTATTTCGGATCGATGTCGAGGGCATAGTTGTAAGCTTTGAGGGCTTCATAGGGCTGCCCAAGCTGGCGCAATACGCCGCCCTTGCCGTTCCAGGCAGAGGCGAGGCGGGGATTGAGCCGCAAGGCGCGGTCGTAGGAGTTCAGAGCCGCGTTATAGTCGCCCAGTTCGTCCAGCACGTTGCCGCGCCTGCTCCAGGCTTCGGCAAAGGTATCATCGATACGTAAGGCCATATCGAAGTATTGCAAGCCCTGCTTCAAGCGGCGCTGCGCATAGAGCGCCTGGCCTTTGCCAAAGAGCGCGTGCGCGTTGTTCCTGTCCTGGTCAAGCGCTTCCTCAAAGGCTTTCTGAGCTTCACGGTAGCGACCGGTTTCATTGAGGACCAGCCCTTTGTTATTCCATGCCTGTACCAGGCGGGGATCGAGGCGCAGAGCCATTTCAAAAGCGTCCAGCGCCTGCGTGGTACGACCCAGCGCGTTGAGCGTCGCGCCCTTGCCGTTCCAGGAGGCGGCGTTATTGGGGTCAAGCTCGATGGCGCGTTCAAAGGAGACCAGGGCCTCCTGGTGCCGCCGCAAACGACTCAGCGCGGTACCTTTGCCATTCCACGAGGCGATAAGCGTGGGATCGAGTTGCAAAGCGCGTTCAAAAGAGGTCAGCGCATCCTGGTGCTGCTGGCGCGATCCCTGCGTCAAGCCGTAGCCTTGCCAGGCAAGCGGGCTTTTGTTGTTGTTTTGCAGCGCCCGGCTATACAATCTGATGGCCTCATCCAGGTTTTTCTGCGTATAAGCGCGATATGCCTCGTTCAGGACTGGATCGGGTGTCGCGTAGGTATGGGTAGTTGTCGTCACGCCTATCAGGCTGGCCGGAGTCGTTTTACCGGCCACAGCCTGCTCTAATGCCTGCAAAACGGCCTGGGCGCTGGATGGTCTGCGCTCGCTATCCATCTCCAGCATTTGTTTCAACAACAGTTCAAGCGAGGGATTGACCGCCGGGTTGAGCTGTGACGCGGGACGGAAGAAGAATGGTTGCTCGCTGGGGTCTACCCCGGTCAACAGGTAATGCAACAGCGCGCCCAGACTATAAATATCGGAGCGCGGCGTGCTTTGCGCCTTGCCGTATTGTTCGGGCGCGGCATAACCCGGCGATCCCAGGGCCACCGTATCGTGTTGTTTGCCCGGTTTGAAGATGCGCGCAATACCGAAGTCAATCAGATAAATATGCCCGCTATCATCAATCATCACGTTGGCAGGTTTGAGATCGCGGAAGACGATGGGCGGCTGGTGAGAGTGCAGATAGTTCAGCACATCGCAAAGCTGTTCAGCCCATTTCACGACCTGGTCAAGCGGCAGCGGCCCGCCGCCGATTTTCGCCAGGAACTCTTCCAGCGTTTGACCATCGATAAAATCCATCACCAGGTAGGAACGATCATTTTCCGCGAAATGTTCGTAAATGCGCGGCAGGTTGGGATGCAGCAGATCAGCCAGCAGGTGCGCTTCGCGTTCAAACGCTTCCTCGGCTTCCTGCAAACGAGCGGCGGGAAGTCCAGAAGTACTCATTTCTTTGATGGCAACGGCGCGATTGTTGAACCTCGTATCCGCCGCCTTGTAAACCGCGCCCATGCCGCCCTGCCCGATACAACTCAGCAATTGATAGCGATTGGCGAGCAGGGTTGGTCCCACCAGCATACCGGTGGTGTGCCGAAATGGCATCAGCGAAGCGCAGTGCTGACAGTAACGCGCGGTGGGCGGATTGGCTGCTCCACAGGCATCACAAAATGCCTGCTGCTCGGTTACGGTCGCGCCATCTTCCGTTTTTGTCTCCGCATTCAGTGTTTCCGGCGTCTCCTGGCTCTGATTCTGGGCAGACGGAGCCGGCGTTTGCTCCGTCTCTTCAGCTATTTGATCTTCTTGTACTTGATCTTCTTGAGTTTCTGCATTTTCCATGTGATTTCAAATCCAATACGTCTTTATGACTTCATCTTATCCCATAAGAGCAACCATTCGTCGATACTCAGCGTTTCGGCGCGGCGGCTGGGGTCGATGTTGGTGGCTTCCAGGCAGACGCGCACTTCTTCATTTTTACGGTGCAGGTGGTGCGTGAGCGAATTGTGTAACTGCTTGCGCCGCTCGGCGAAACCCGCCTGCACGATGCGAAAGAAGCCGTCGCGTTCAGCCTGCGCCAGTGGGACCTGCTCATGCACATCGAAGCGCAAAATGGCCGAGTCCACCTTTGGCGCGGGATAGAAGGCACGCGCTGGCACGCGCGCCACGATGCGCGGCTTGCCGTAAAACTGGACGCTTACCCCTAACAGGCTCATATCACCAGGACCGGCTACCATACGCTGCGCTACCTCGTATTGCACCATTACTACTAACAAACGTGGTTTGTTCGCGCTTTCCAAAAAGTGCCTGAAAGTAGGCGCAGTAATATAATAAGGCAAATTGGCTACTAGCTTATATGGCTCTTGCGCGAACACTTCCTGCGGATCGAGATAAAGCAAGTTACGCGCCAGCAACTGCACATTGGGCAATGCTCCCGCCGTTTTTTCAAGCAAGGTGAGCATATCGCGCTCAAGCTCGACAGCGACGACACGCCGGGCGCGGCGGGCAAGTTCGCGCGTCAAAACACCAGTACCCGCGCCCAATTCCAAAACCTGATCGTCCGGCTCAATTTCAGCAGCTTCAACCATGCGCTCCAACACGGAGCGGTCTATCAGGAAGTTCTGCCCGAAGGATTTATTGGGGCGCATACCGTGCGCGTATAGCAGGTTACGCAACTCGTAAATATCGGTCAGATCTATTTCGCCGCGCGCCTCCGTAAGACGCGCCTCAATGTCGGTCAATGGCTCGCTCAACTCTCCACGTTTTCTACGTATACTGACGTTAGAGAATGCGATTCGTTGCGAATCTCCATCCTAACGGGGTCGCTACCGCTTATTACCAGCCCCAGGGACCGCCACGCCGTCCTCCACCGCGCCGGTTGCCGCCCCACCATGCGCGACTGATAATGCTGGCGACGATCATCAGCATGATGATGGGCAGGAAAATGAAGCCGATAGAGTGTCCAAAATCCCAGAAGAAAAACCTCATCGCGCCCGAACTCATCGAAATGAAGATAAGGACCAGTATGATCCAGCCGAAGCGGAAACCGCGCGGTCGATTCTGCTGGGGGCGCGCCCAGTGCGGCACCTGCCCCTGGTTGTTCTGAGCATTCGTGTACGGATTGAAGCCCGGCCCTGGCGTCACCTGGGCATTATTATTACTATACGGGTTGTACCCCTGTTCGTAAGTATTAGCAGCATCGTTGCTGTACGGATTATACTGGTATGGTGGCGGAAGCTCCTCCTGAGCAGGAGGCTGGTATTCATAAGGGTTCGCGCCTACCTGCTGTTGTTGCTGATCCGCTACATCCTGAGCCTGATAGCCTTGCAGCATGGCATCAGGGTTATATTCATAGGTCGAGGGTGGCTCATCGCGCGGCGCAGCCTTTGGATCAGCTTTGCCGGACCAGGAATAGGGATAATGCGGCTTATATATTTCTTCTTCGTTCTCAGGCTTTTCTGATTGCGGCCCGGGAGCGAATTCTTGTTGACTCACAGTGGTCTCCTTTGCCCTCGCAGGGACATTGACAGGTGCTTAGATGGAACCCTCTACTATCAATTACGAAACGCCGGTACAAGAGTTGCATTTCGCGCCTTCCAGAGCGGGAGCAGAGCCACCGGCCTCTATCCTGATTTCGCCGATGCGAAACATCATGGGGTAATCGAACGTTTAATAAAGTGACGTTCCCTACAAGGACGTTAAAATCTTAACCCCAACCTATACCAAATGTACCTATAGAGATCACATAAGTCAAGGTTCAATCAACTGGTGTGCTATGATACAAGTTGGATACATTCTAAACAGCTAATAGGCAGGAAACTATCTATGGACGTGATGAATAGACCTATATCCGGTCCGCTTCCACCCCCAGGTGGAGCACAACATGTAGCTCCGCGCCGCACGCGCATCAACCGCGTCATGTTTATCAAGCGGCGGCATATCCGCCAGAATCGTGTAGAGTCCACCGGGCCGCGCTTGATGGTCATTATGCTAACAATCTGCGCAGTGGTAGTCACACTCTTTGCGGGCAGCGCGGGCGCTGCATTCGCTTATTATCAATCCCAGTTGCCGCTTTTGAATAATATTGCCAGCTATCAAGCTTTTCAGACAACCCATATTTATGACCGCAATGGAAAACTGCTCTTCCAATTATACAACCCGAACTATGGTCGTCGCACCTATGTAAATTATAACGCAATCTCGCCGTTTCTGATAAAGGCAACGGTGGCTGCCGAAGATCGCACCTTTTGGGACAATCAAGGCGTTGATATTCAGGGTACATTACGTGCCGCGCTTACCGACATACAATACCACACGGTTGTCGAGGGCGGCAGCACGATTACCCAGCAGCTCATTAAGAACCAGCTTTTCCTCAATCAACCCCGCACATTCCAGCTCAAAGGCGAGGAGGCCCTGCTGGCTTACGGCATCACGCAACAGTATCCCAAATGGAAGATCATGGAGATGTACGTAAACTCCGTCTTTTACGGTGATCTCAACTATGGCATCGAGGCAGCCGCGCAAGACTTTTTCAACATTCAGCCGAAATGCTCGAAGAACACCTGTGTCTCAGCCGCATCGCAACTTGATCTTGCCCAGGCTTCCTTGCTGGCCGGTCTGCCGCAATCGCCGTCTTTTTATGATCCGATCATCAACAAAAGCGGCGCTCTGCAAAGGCAGCAATACGTTTTGCAATCGATGATCGACCTGCATTATATTACGCCGCAGCAGGCACAGCAGGCACAGGCTGAAACCGCGAAATTCAAGTTCCAGTCCTACAGCGCGTTGCAAAATGTGCAGGCCCCGCACTTTGTGCGCTACATAATTGATACGGTGCTGGACCCCTTGCTCGGCTCGCAAAATGTGTATGACGGCGGCTACAACATCTACACCACGCTGGACCTCACCTTAGAGAAGAAGGTTGAACAGATTACGTACAGCCATCTCTATCAAAGAACGTGTGATAACTACCTGGGCTGCTATGGCCCATTAAATACGCAGAACAACGTCAATAACGCGGCTGTCGTCGTCGAGAACCCGTACAACGGCGAGATACTGGCAATGGATGGCAGCGCCAACTACAACGACAACGGGCCATTGGTGCGCGGCAAGTTCAATGCCGCAACCTCGTTACGTCAACCCGGCTCATCGTTCAAACCTATCGTCTATGCGACAGCCTTTGAAATGGGCTGGTACCCGGCCATGATTTTACCGAATCACCAGACCACCTACCCGACGCTCGTATCTAATAATCCGCCCAAGTATTACACGCCAGCAAACTACGGCGGCGTGTTTGCTAATAACTATCCCATGACCGTTCGCAACGCTATCGCCAACTCGATCAATATTCCCGCTATCGATGCCATCGAGTACACGGGTATCCCGAATGTATTGAATATGTCCGCGCGCCTGGGTCTGACAGAGTTTTCCAATAAACCGTCCTCGGATTTTGGCCCCTCAATGGCAATTGGCGGCTCCGAGGTTTCTCTGCTGCACCTCACGGGCGCGTATGCCACTTTCGCCGACCAGGGTGTGCGCGTGCCGCAAACTTCTATTCTGGAAATCACCAATAGCCAGGGGCAGGTACTCTACAACTATGATGCAGCGCACCCACATGGCGTACAGGCCATGCGCCCCGACGTGGCTTTTCTGATGAGCAGCATCCTCTCCGATAAGAAGTCGCGCTATCACGAGTTCTTCCCTGGCAACCCGCTCGAACTGGATCGCCCGGCAGCCGCGAAAACTGGCACGACCGATAGTTTCCGCGATAACTGGACGATGGGCTATACACCATACCTGACGGTGGGAGTATGGGCAGGCAATAGCGATAATAGCGAAATGCAAAACGTTATTGGTATCACTGGCGCTGGCCCCATCTGGCACGATGTAATGGAGTACGCCTCGCAATACTACAATTACCCGCCGGACGACTTTGTCAAACCGTCCGATGTACAACTGGGAACGGTTTCCGCGCTAACCGGCCTGTTGCCCCATCCCGGCGAACCAACCACCACCGACTGGTTCATTCAGGGTACCATGCCCACCGTATATGGCGCATATACACCGCCGCAGCCAAAGCCCTGTGATAATGGAGATGGCGGCGATAATAATTGCCCCAATCCGCCGGGACCGGGAGGGCCACCTACGATCTGCCCGCCATTCTGCTTCCCGCCAACCAATCAAGGCGTGCCGCCAACGAACTAAGGTTGACAATACCGAGATAATAGAGTAACGACAGACAAAAGCATACCAGAAACTCAGGGGAGAAATGTTGTAATGGCCGAAAGATCCGAACAGGCGGATACACATGAAGCAATGAATGGCAATGAAACACCGGAAGCCGAGCAGGAAGAACACTCGTCCGCACCAGGGAACGCCGGAACGGCTGCCCAGGAGACTCCTTTTCGCCCGTTGACACGCATCGAGCGGCGCAACCTGTGGCTCAGAGACTACAGCGAACAGGATTTAGCGCTGCAAATGTGGGCGCGGCTGGTAGAGCAACAAGATCTGGAGATCGAGATGATGCTCCAGATACACGGCCTGCTGGTATTCGGTGTGATGGTCAGCACGTTACAATATGCCCAGTTTTACATTGACATGAACGAAGAATTACACCGCGAAAACGACCCGGAAACGGCGGACGCGCTGCGCCAGTACTATGTTGCGCTGGTGCCGCCCAGAGATCAGCCGGAGATCGGCCCCGAAGGGCTGCCCGTCGTTTTGCGCTATGTCCATATGCGCGATGTCACTATTATGAGCGCGGGTTACAAAGTCAAGGTACCTTACTGGCGCGGCAAAATCAGCGAAGTCGATGCATTCGTAATCGGTGCGACCGCCCCGGAATAAATTATCACACACACAGATGAAGATGGACGCTGTGATGTGGCATTTCACAGCGTCCATCTTCATCTGTGTGTATAGAGAAGGTGCTACGGGTTGATTTGTACGGTGGTGCCGATGGGCGCCCAGTTGTAGAGCCAGGCGGCTGCCGACAGGGGCATGGCTACGCAGCCGTGCGTACCCCATTGCCAGCCATACGTGGGATCGTAGTGCCAGCCGTTGGTGCCGGGTCCATACACGGTATGCCACCAGGAATCGTGCAGGAAGAATCCGCCCGCGCGCCACTCCAGGGCGTAATTGATGAAGGTGGGCGGATACCAGTAGGGCGAGCCGGGCGGCCAGGGCGAATAGAAGTAGGTGGGGTGAAGCTTTAAGAAGACGTGATAGGTTCCCGTCGGTGTTGCCAGCGCCGGGCGTCCGGTCATAACCGCCGCGTTGTAGACCTCTTTGCCATCCTGGTATGCCCACATCCACTGGTGAGAGAGGCTTACCACGATCTCTTTGCCCTGTGGCGAGGGCGATGGAGTTGGTTGTCCTCCCGTGCTATTAGACGAGACGACCAGGCCACCATAGATGTAGTGAGCCGCGCTACTCAAGCTGCTGATACGATACCAGTTGGAGATGCCTCCCCAGACGACCTGACCTGAGACCGTCGCGTACACGGTGACGACTGTGTTGGGAGCATAGACAGTCACGATGCCGTATGCGATACCAGGGCCAGTACGCACATTTGACCAGTCGGTTGTTACACCTGTCCAGGTCGAAGCCGCGCGGGAAGTTCCAGTTGAGAAAGGGCTAAAAGCGATGAGGAGCGCCAACAGCAGGGCGAATAAACCGATCAAGTAATACCGCTTGATCCGAGCTTGCATACACACCTCCTTAAATTGAAGGACATGCTCCCTATACATGAGTATATACAACTACAGGGCGATATACAAGATAGGATAAAGTACGGCCCGGCTCCACCCCGGACGCCCGCAAGGGGCATCCCTACATCTGGACTGGCCCCGCTCATCTCCGCCTGGGGCAACCAGGGCTTTCACTGGTAGGTTTTTTTGGAAAAACCTCAGCAAAGTGGGAGATGTCATTCCTCGCAGGCGAGACTGGCGCCTTTCAAAAAACCTACTAGTGAAAGGCAACCAGGGTAGGGCTGGGGTATCTTTAAAATGTAGGGACGCCCCTTGCGGGCGTCCGGCGATATGACTATGA
>JBOGTO010000452.1:0-11077 GCA_050695155.1 Ktedonobacteraceae bacterium | reverse complement strand
CGGGCGGCCATGAAGGCCCCCACCCCTCCCAACACAACCCACGCCCCTACAGACCTATTCGACATCATCAACAGGGCTTATAAGTGCCGAAAGTCCCGATGCCGGATGCCCAAAGCTACCCAAATAGGCCATAGCAAAAATGCGTTTGCGGGCCAATTGATGAATTTTTCGACCAATCTATGTGGATAAGCCTGTGGATAAAGATGGGGATAAGTGGGGATAAGTGTTTATTTCTGGTGGATAACTGGAGGATAACTTATGTTATGTCACGCGCCACGCTCACTTTTTACATGGGGTTAGCCGGACATATCCACATATCCACAAAGAATACACCCCGCTTGCTGATTGATTCACGGGCGCGGATTCGCTACACTAGTGAGGCACAGATTTTGAGTTCGAGAGACTTTTTTACCCTGAATCCAGTTCCAGTTGAGCGCAAAGAATCGAACCTATGTGCTATAATCCGCCTTAGAGGGTATATCACTACGAGAGAGCAGGCATGAGGTAGCGCAAGCGTGGAGAAACTGTTACCGCAAAACATCGAGGCCGAGTGCGGCGTACTTGGCAGCATCATTATCGACCCGGAAGCCATCGTGCAGGTGTCAGATTTTCTGCGCGCCGATGACTTCTACCGCGACGCGCACCGCACGATCTACGAAGTGATTCTCCAGCTTTTCGAGGAACACGGACAGGCCGATTTCATTACCATCTGCGACGAACTGGAACGCAGCAACAAGTTGGAGGAAGTGGGTGGCGCGAGCTATATCACCTCGCTCATCAACCAGGTGCCGACCAGCGCCAATGTTGAATACTACGGACGCATCGTAGAACGCGCCTCAATTCTGCGCCGCCTGATCCATGCCGCTGGACAGATAGCCGCCGTCGCCTACGACTCCAACGATGCAGATGCCGCGTTGGAAAAAGCCGAGCAGTTGATTTTCAACATCAGCCAGCGTCACGCGCATTCCGACTTTATGCATATCAGCGAAATCCTCGCTGACTATATGAATAAGCTCGACCAGTTACACGAGCATCGCGGCTCGATTGTAGGCGTGCCAACCGGCTTCGCCGACCTGGACCGCCTGACCGGAGGGCTGCAAAAGTCAGATTTGCTGGTGCTGGCAGCTCGACCTGGAATGGGAAAGTGCCTTACAGCAAAAACGCTGATAGATAATCCTGAGACAGGCGAAAGATTGACCATTGAGGAATGTGTACGGCGGCAGTTACCCACTGTATACGGCATTTCAGAAAAGGGCAGTATACGTCCAACCAAAATTACTGACTGGATAGATAGCGGCGTACAGCCTTGCTATCGAGTTCAAACCCGCACCGGTCGCATGGTTGAGGTAACAAGACACCATCCTTTCCTTGCGGCTCATGGGTGGACACCATTATCAGACCTGAAAATTGGGCAAAATATTGCGATTCCAAGAGAGGTTGCGACCTTTGGCACCGATGAAAGTTGGTCTTTAGAAAAGGTACGACTCCTGGCCTACTATATTGCGGAGGGTGGTCTAACAAATAATTCTCCGTACTTTACCAATATTGACGCGGTGATTATAGAGGATTTTAAACAGATTATTGCATCACATTTTCCCGCCTGCGCAATCAAACAATTTGATATTTCTTACTGTGTTGCTCAACCAAGAAATGCGGATACCATGCGCAGGGGAGCAATTCTCCCTAAGAATCCTGTTGCTGAATGGCTCCGTGAACTGGGGCTGATGGGCAAATTGCCTGAGGATAAGTTCTTTCCAGCCTGTGTTTGGACATGGAGCAAGCGATATTTTGCAGAGTTTTTGCGCGTCTTGATGAGCTGTGACGGGTGCATTTATTTAATGCAGGGCAAACCCTGGATAGAATTTACCGTTGCCTCTCAGCAATTAGCATCTGATGTACACCATGCATTTGTCCGTTTCGGCATCGTGGCAAAGTTGAGTCAAAAGACAACAAAAGCATGGCGAGTAGAGATCACTAACCCTGAAAGTGTGAGACGATACCAGGACGAAATCGGCTGGATCGGCGAGAAGAGTACGCGATTTAGGGATTATGTCTATGTTACCTCAAAACGAGGAGGCAATAATGGTCATGCTCCTAAAGAAACATGGAAACTGATACGCGCAGGGGCGCAACGTCAAGGAATATCGCTCATTGAACTGGCACGACGTGCGGGAGAAACAACGGCCACCGGGCATGACGCGGGCTATAACTCGCACACCAGGCGAAGTATTCCCCGCTATCGCTTACAAGCATATGCGGATGTGTTTGATGATGAATTCTTACGCCGCATTGCGAACCCCGACATTTACTGGGATGAAATTGTATCCATTGAGCCGATAGGAGAGCATCAAGTATATGACCTCACTGTCCCCGATGGAGCAAATTTCATCGCTCAGGACGTGATTGTGCATAATACTTCATTGGCATTGAGCCTGGCACATAATACCGCCGTCAAATATCAACGTTCGGTGGCAGTCTTCAGCCTGGAAATGAGCAAAGAGCAACTGGCGCAACGCCTGCTCTCAATGGATGCTGGCATCGATCAGCAACGCCTGCGCACCGGTTGGATCGAGGACGACGAGTGGGACCGCATCGTGGTGGCGCGCGATACACTGGAAGAGGCCAGCATCTGGATCGACGACACGGCCAGCATCTCCACTACCGAGTTGCGCAGCAAAGCCCGCCGCCTACAAGCTCAAGAGGGCGTTGATCTGATTATCATCGACTATTTACAGTTGATGCAGGCCACCATCGGCGGCAAACGCAACGAGAACCGCGTACAAGAAATTTCCGAGATCAGCCGCAGCCTGAAAGCCCTTGCCAGAGAACTGAATGTACCTGTATTGGCACTGGCACAGTTATCGCGCGCCGTAGAGAGCAGGCAATCGAAAGTGCCACAATTATCAGACCTGCGCGAAAGCGGCTGTCTCACAGGCGATACACTTGTATACCTGCCAGACTCAGGCATCTACAAACCGATTGAACAGCTGGTCGATCTATCAGGCTTTAACGTGCTTGCTCTAAATACTGGAACATGGAAACTGGAACCACGCGAAGTCACTAAAGCTTTTGCCACAGGTCGTAAGCCAGTGTATAAAATGACAACTCGTCTGGGTCGCTCTATTCGTGCAACGGCGAATCATCAGTTCTTAACAATACACGGATGGCAACGGCTTGATACCTTATCGGAAGGTATGAGAATCGCTTTGCCGCGCCATTTAGACGGCCCTAATAATTTTCGTCAACCGTATAAGATATTTGTTGGAAACATCCTTCGTCCTGTAGGGACAAGGGGCGGATGGGAGGACGGGTGGGGGCCTTGTGCTTGTCCTCGTGACAGTATGATTCGCGTGGGGTTACGCGAGGCAGAATGGTACACACCTGACAAGGACAAGCACAAGGCCCCCACATCTACTCTACCCCACCCCTTGTCCCTACAGAGCACGGATGGCTGGCAAAATTCATCAGAAGACATAGCCAGCGACATATATTGGGATGAACTCATATCAATTGAGCCAGACGGCGAGGCTGAAGTTTACGACTTGACGGTCGATGGATTACACAATTTTGTGGCGGGAGACATCGTCGTTCACAACAGTATAGAGCAAGACGCCGATATTGTCATGTTTATTTACAGAGACGACGTATATAATCAGGACACGGAAAAGAAAAATATCGCGGATATCATCGTAGCGAAACACAGGAATGGCCCACTGGACGAGGTAAGTCTCTATTTTCAAGCCAGCCAGACCCGTTTTCGTGACCTGGAAGTCAACCAGACTATTGAAGACTAACTGGACGTATTTGTATGACATTGTTTGCCGGTTTCCCTTCGGGGAAAAACCCGTATGTGCCGGTACCGGAAGTATTTTTCACGGTGCTTTTGCCGGAGATCGAAGATATGGCGGAACTCAAAGTTTCGCTGCACTTGTTCTGGCTGCTGGCGCAAAAGAAAGGCGACCCGCGCTGCGTGAGCGATCGCGAGCTGCTGGCCGATATGGTGCTGTTGCGCAGTCTCAAACGCAAAGGCGATCCGCGCCCGGTAGAGGAACGACTGCAACATGGGTTGGAGCAGGCGGTAGCGCGGGGCAGCATTTTACGTATCTATCTGAAATTATTGAGCGAAGCAAGCGATGAGGAAGAACTGGTAGGATGGTATTTCTTTAACACGGCACGCAGTCGCAAAATCGTCAATGAGTTGCAGGGAGGGGAACTTATCCCGGTCAGCTTATTCGCCGCGCAAGGTGAGTCAGATGAGCAGCCAGTGGCGTATGAAGAGAGGGAGCCAGCCGGGGTCGGGAGAGCAGGCGCATTACGAGGGTATGAGCTACCCTCCCAGGTTCAAGTTCAAGTTGAACGGCCAAACATCTTTATTTTGTATGAGCAGAATATCGGGTTGCTCTCTCCACTGATCGCGGATGAACTGAGAGACGCCGCCGATGCGTACCCCGCGGAATGGATTGAAACCGCCTTCCGCGAAGCAGTTCTGCACAACAAGCGAAAATGGAGTTATATCCGCGCCATCTTACGGCGCTGGGAAACGGAAGGCAGGCAAGCATGGAACGCCTGAACGAAATCATCAATCGCACAGCGCAACGTCGCCAGTCGAGCGGACTTGATAAATCGAGTCCCTACAATGCGCCAACGCAAGGAACGCGCCCTGACACAAATCCAGGCCGTCATCCATTGCCTGAGCAGAACGCGCGCCTGGGGCAATATGGGAACGCGCCCTGGACTCAGCAGCATCGAGCCACCACACCGCCGCAGCGTAGCCAGCAGAGCAGCCCATTGGCACGCACACCCGGTCAGGCAGGCGGCAATCAGACCCACTACACGCCAGGCCACCGAAGCGAGGGAGAACGCTACACGCCTGCACCCGAACGGAGTTCCTGGCCGCAAGCGAATCGCGCTCCCGCCCGTCATGCTGAAAGCTACCGCCCGGTACCACAGGCAGATACGCAGGCGGATTGGTCGCATGAATGGGAGGAAGATATTGCGCCCATTCGTCATGGCGATTGGGAAAGCGACGGCTATGACGAAGCCGCGCCCGCGCGCGATGCCAGCGATAGCTATTTGTTGAATCGCACCGGCGCCAGGATAGCTCAGACCTATCCCCGCAACCAGCGTTCGATGGTCACGCGCGAATTGCGTTCCCAGTTGGACGACGAGATCGAGCCAACCGTGACGCCTCACACCCGCGAAGCACGAATGCCCATCCCTCTGCCACCGCCAGCAACCCAGCGCGCCGTACAAACGCCCCGCCTCACGCAGCCGCTCAGCAGATCAACATCGATGGTGCGTCTGCATCAAGATGCTTCAAACGCGCCTCAGCCGGTCATCCCTGCTCCGTACACTATCAGTGCCGCCACCTGCCCTGTTTGCAAAGGCGCGGGCTATTTACGCGCTGACGTTCCCTATGGACACCCCAATTTTGGTAAACCCATCGCCTGCACATGTAAAGAAAACGAGCGCACCGAGAAAAGACGTCTTTTTTTACAAGAAGTGTCACATCTGCGCGAGTTGCAAGATAAGAGATTCGAGAATTTCAGCCCAGGTACCTCGCGTTCCGTGTATAACGCCTACCATACCGCGTTAGAATATGCCGAAGACCCCTATGGCTGGCTGGTCTTGATCGGCAAGGTGGGCTGTGGCAAAACACACCTGGCAGCCGCTATTGCCAATCGCTTGCTGGCAAGCGGTTCGCTGGTGCTTTTCAGCACAGTAAGCGACCTGCTCGATCATTTACGCGCAACGTTTATGCCAACTTCAACCGAAGTTTACGACCAGTTATTTCAAAAGATGCGCGAAGCGGCTCTCTTAGTGCTGGATGATCTGGGAGCGCAACAGAGTTCACCCTGGGCCAACGAGAAGCTGTTTCAGTTGCTCAACTATCGCTACAATTCGCGCATTCCCACCATCATCACGACCAATAACACCGGTTTGCAGGGAGTCGAAGAGCGCATACGCTCGCGCATGACCGATACAGGGCTGGTGACAAGGATCACCTTCGAGGACGCCGTTGATTATCGTCTGCGCAATCCCAGGCGTGACTAAAACGAAATTAGCAAACAACACGCTAGAGTGCCAAATTGCTTTGCTTTTTGCTTGCGTTTGCAACTTGCAGGTGCTATCATAACGATACACGAACTTTCGTGAGGGTTCGATATCCTCCATATTGGAGGATTGAGAGTTCCTCTGCACACTCTGTTTTCGCCGATATTGTCTCTTATCAACCATTTACAGAATTGTAGGGATACGATATATCGTGTCCCTCTTGAAAAAGAGACCAATCGCTACGGATATTAAAAGGAGCAAAGATGGGTAGCAAATTTAACCCAAATGATCCTCGCTGGATCAAAGACACGCGCGAAGTTATGGAACCAAAGGGCATTATTGTCCCCAATGTGATCGAGTCAACCCCTCGCGGTGAGCGCGGCATGGACATCTTCTCGCGTCTGCTCAAGGAGCGCATCATTTTTATTGGTACGCCCATTGATGATAACGTTGCCAATCTGACAGTTGCGCAGTTACTGTTTCTTCAGAGCGAAGATGCCACCAAAGACATCTGGCTATACATCAACTCGCCCGGCGGCGTGATTTACGCCGGTCTCGCCATTTATGACACCATGCAGTGGGTCAAGCCCGACGTAGCAACCGTCTGCGTTGGTATGGCGATGAGCATGGGCGCGGTGTTGCTGGCGGCTGGCGAAAAGGGCAAACGCTATTGCCTGCCCAATTCTACCGTGCTGATTCACCAGCCTCTGGGTGGCGCGGAAGGCCAGGCGGCGGATATTGAGATCACCGCCCGCGAAATTCTGCGCCTGCGCGGCAGCATCTACGACATTCTTTCCCGCCATACCGGCCAATCCCGCGAGCGCATCCAGTTGGACGCCGACCGCAACTACTTCCTGACCGCACAGCGGTCAGTGGAGTACGGCCTGGTTGATGAACTCCTCTCCAGCGAGGAAGCCCTGAATCGCTAGGTATTCTGATGAAACGTTCGCCCCGTCCTGATGAACATTTACAACCAGGATCGGTAGCCACATGTCATTCTGAGCGCAGCGAAGAATCTCACTCGCCACATCGAGATTCTTCCAGACCTCCCCAGGCGGTCGCCTGCGAGGAATGGCAGGCCCGACTTTGCTCGTTAAAGTTCATTAGGGACAAGGGGCGGGCGTCTCTCTTACGGAGAATACATTTCCTATGACACCCTCGCTACGCAAAACGCTGTTTGAAACGCTTTACAAAAACAAATACCTCTACCGTTTCGCCAGCACAGTGCCGTTCGCGGGGCAGTGGCGAGTCTGGCAGAGATTGGTCTTGCCGCATCTGCATGGTCATGATGTGCTGGAACTCGGCTGCGGCCTGGGTGACTTGCTGGCCGATATGCTTGCGGCTGGCTATAACTGTCGCGCGGTCGAACACTCGCCGCAAATGGTGGTCGCCGCGCGCGAAACGCTGCAACGCCGCAAAGTGGGCATCAACACAACGGTTATTCAGGGTTCGGCACAAGGATTACCTTTTAGCGACGCCTCGTTCGATAATGTGATAAGCACCTTCCCCTCCGACTATATTTATGAGAGCGATACCATTGCCGAAGTTGCGCGCGTGCTGCGCCCCGGCGGGCAGTTGATTGTAATCGAGGGCGCAAACCTGCTGCCAGTCGGCTTTTTGCAACCTCTGCTGGTACTCATTCAAATGTTCGTATATGGCCCATCCGCTGTTTTTGGCCCACGTAAGCAGCGCAACCTGAACAAAGAGGTGGCGCGTAGTCGAGGCAAGACGGCACATGAACCCGGCGTAATACGCATCGACCGCGATACAGGCACAGGCACGACAACCGACGAAGTGTATGATGCCTGGTTCGGTCAGCATATCCCCCTGGAACAAAATGGATTGCGCCGCCACTCCGAACGGGTGCGCAGCCAACGCTGGGAAGTCTACATCACCATTGGGAAAAAGCCCTGACATAACTGATCTACTCCGCTTCCTTGTTGACGTGAACCCCGACTTTGATTAACATTGACCCCCAACTTTACGCAATGTCGGGATTGTTGCCCCGTTGTGGGCATCAACGGCATTGCAAAGCGCTAGCATCATGTCAAGGCTGGGAAGTTCAAACACAGGTGAGTCTGTGCGCACATAGTGACTTTGCATGTACAGCACGTCGGCATAGGACATGGTTTCGTCGATGTCACTGGTATTTAGCCGGGTAGTGCGTGGTATCCCCAGCAGTACCCCTTTTTGCTGAATACTTAGCCATGTGCGATTAGGTAACACCTGTAGAATAGCCAGCCTGTCAGCTTGTGGGTACAGCTTGTGCATAATGGCTTTCTCTTCATCTGTCCATGCTGCTTTACTTCCATCATGTCTATACAGGTGTCCGGTCATGGTACAGGCTATCGGGTCTTTCAACACCATATCAATACGGATGATATGCGGGGATGCCTCTTGAATGTTGACCTTCTTTACCATCAGCCTGATTAAGCGCTGTTTGTTTTCAAACTTCATCCCCTGCCAGTTGTCTACCGCCTGATCTAACAATGACCGCGTTTCTGCTATCTCTGCTACTTCTTTCCCGGCTTGCGATTGCTTTTCTACCAGCATAGCGCGCGTTGCGTACAGGCTTTTTAATTCCCGGTTGGCTTCATCTAAACCTGCTTTATTGCCCTGTTCTCTACAGGACATCTTATCTAATTCCCACCCTGCTATCGTCTTATCAACGTTTGCCAGTGAGCTATCAAGGCTTTCGGTTTCCTCCTGTTTTTCCTCCTGTAACGCGGTCAATTGCTTATGCAGGCTATCAATAATCCCCTCTTTTGCCCGTTGTTCTACGGCAATCACAAGCGCCAATAGCGCATGATCGACCGCCCTGTCAAGCGCTGCAATCGGCACAACCAGTTCACTTGTTGCAAGCCAGTCAGCCTGCAAACGTGCCGTATACGTCTGTGAATGCGCCATCGCATAACAGGGAACGCCGTTGCTTTCTAAGATGTTCTCTAATAACGCCTGTGTGCCTACACCATACAGCCGGTTCACTTTGGGCTTATACTCGTTTATTTCACCGTCTAACGTGATAGGAGACAGGCGTGTATAGGCGTATTCAAAGTTATCTAGCGGCACAATGGCATCATGGGCCGTTTTATTGACCCAGGTACGCGCTACTTCTCTCTTATACACTGTGAGAGGAACCCCGTCACTGTCCAGCGTATCTATTTCGTGTCCTACCTTTTCTTTCACACTGAACGTATACCAGCCGATATACGCCGGGTTGGTCAGTATACTGAGTAACGCTGTCCTAGAGTGAGCGAGAAAGCCCTTGTCGTCATGTGGCAAGCCGATATGGGGGGCCGGGTTGATACTACTATCAAAATGGGGAAACCGAAAACCAGTATCTTTCAATTCACGCGCAAGCCGGGACAGGTTTCCGCTTAATTCCCGGTAGCGTTTGAAGAGGTAGCATACCCGCTTTGCATGAGGTTCGTAGGGGATATAATGCTTTTCCCCTTTTGCCCCTACGACAAGAAAGCCGATAGGGACGCAATGCCCCCCATAGTTTTGACCTAGTTCTATGGCCTGTAACCGCGCTGGATTGACCTTTTCTGTGAAGTGCTTCAACTGATGCGCAGCATACGCAAACTCTTCCCGTAGCGCGTCCATATCCGCCTGACTATCAGGCCAGTAGGTACGCGCATGGGTGATAAACGGGATATGGTACTTTATGAGAAGTTGGATAAACTCGTTATACCAGACGTGGGTAGTATCGCGCCATAAACGAGAAGCATCATACGCGGCGATTGCGCCCACTTCCCTACGTCTAATCATCTTGTAAGCATCAGCAAGCCCTAAGCGCGTGTAGATGTCTTTCTGTGCTGATTTCCCGTCGTCGGCTATAATCTTGCGGATGTCGGTAAAGCCCTTGCGCCGCAGCTTCTCTTCTGTCTTTTCATCCTGTTGTATCTTACTCTGAATGCTTTCTTTCGTTTGCCCCGGCGTAGATCGCCTGATGTACTGGACTATGGGCCTGTCAATGGGTAACGTGTGCTGGGTGTCTTCTTTCTCTACCAGAAGACTAGACGCGGGTTTCATGAGTCTCATACGTTCACACTCTCTTGTGATGCCAGCACATAAGCGGATTGACCGTGATGTGTCAGACGGGATTGTAGGAACGCTATCGCCTCTTCTGGCGTTGCCTGTAACATGGTGTTTCCGATACGGATAGCAACCTGACCTGACGGTGTGAGAAATAAGAGGATACGTTCTACATAGGCCGGTGATGTGTTCTTAACGACGTAGTTCGTTACTTGCTGCATGGCGTTTACCCCTTTCAATGGGTACTCTTGCTTGCCCTGTTGACGGGCATTTTTTACTCTCTGTCCCCTTATGGAGATACCCTCTCTGTCCTTAGTGTACACCATGAACACGTAAAAAGCAATATCTAAACATCACAAACATTATAAACGCATACGCAAGCCTATTCTTGACTACTCTGCTATACTGGCGAAAAGAAACGCTTTTGAGGGTGCAATCATGCCAGATGAAACCTTGTTGACCGTTGAAGACGTAGCCCAACGCTTACAGATAAAACCAGACACTGTTAGACGTTGGATTAGAACGGGTAAACTCCCAGCTATCGAACTAGGTGGACGTTTGCGCATTGACCCAAAAGACTTACAGATGTTTTTAGACAAGCATCGTAGAAAGCTTCCTGATTAGACCGCTAACTTCTTTCTATACCGCTTTACAGTACGCCAGCTAAGACGGAGCGCCTTAGCACAGGCGTATGTAGTTGCGCTAGGATACCGTGTAAAGTAGCGCTTGATGCGTTGCAGATAGCGATAGTCATAGCGCGGCGTGTATGCTGGTTTCATGACCGTGACCATTGTTATCTTCCCCTATTTTTCCATGCTGGTGTCCTGTTAATCGTTGCGATAGAATAGTTCGTTTCTCTTGCGATTTCACGGATACTAGCGCCCGGATGATCGGCAAGATAATAGGCAACAGCCACGTTACAGTTATCCCCTACAGGTGTTTCACCCGGCGTTTCAGATGAAACACCCTGAAACGATGAAACGTT
>JBOGTO010000451.1:0-23200 GCA_050695155.1 Ktedonobacteraceae bacterium | reverse complement strand
CGTGGTCATAGTAGAGGCGACCCTGGCGGTCGCCTTGCTTGCCCATCCCTGGCGGTCGCCTTCGTGCCTCCCCTATGCCATGCTCCACTCACTCGACTTGTGAGAAGCCCTGCACTCTGCTTGCTACCCATCCAGCGTTTCGCGCCGCACGGCTGGCCCGGCCAGAAAAGAGGCGATGATGGCAACTGTGGCGAATGGTAAGATCACCATGAAAGCCAGCGTGATACTGCCGCTATGGGTGAACAGCAGGCCAATTAATGGAGGTCCCAGCAGGATGGTGGGTGTTGAATACATGCTTGCCAGACCCTGCGCAATGCCTTTGCCCACACCTTTCAGACGAGCGGCTTCGTTAAATACGGATGTGTAGGGCGTGGTTGAGCCGAAAGCGATCATCGCCATGCCCAGTGCGGTGATAGGAGCGAAACTCAAAGGCAGTGTGAGCAAGAGTACGCCCGCGCCACCCAGGATGGTGCCAACTCGTAGTAGTGGAATAGCTCCGATAATGCGCCGCGCGATCAAGATGCCGCCCAGAGGACGGAAGAATACGCCGGAGAGCAGCGCGATAGAGCCAAGCGTAGCCGCCAGACCAAGTGATAGGCCATACTGGTGAGCGAGATAAACGGCGATCCAGGCCGCGACAGCGTTGCCCAGGCCAAAGGTTCCCATGTGCGAAAGGCCCAGCGACCAGACCGCTGGAGAGCGCAATCCGGCTCGCACATCGATTTTTTGACGTTCATGTTTTTGGAAACCATCATCGACCAGCAGCCAGGCTACAATCGAGGCGATACCCAGCAATCCACAAAAGAGAAACGCGCCTTGCCAGTGAAACCAGGTCGCAAGCTGGGGTGTAAGTAGCAGGCCGAGACCCGAACCGATTTGCACCGAACCGCCATAGAGTCCCTGCCCCAGCGGCGCGTGTTTGCCCAGGCTAGACGCGACTCCCGCGCCTGCTACAAAGGTGCCACCCGCGCCAAACCCGATGAGCATACGGCAGGCCAGTATCCAGGTAAGATTAGGAATGAGGGGCAGCAGGACGCCGCCCAGTACCAGCACAACGCTAAAGCCAACCAGCACCGGGCGCGGACCAAAGCGGTCGGCCAGCGCGCCCGCCGGAATGTACATGACTGCCAGCCCCAGAAAGAGAAACGTAGATAGGAGGCCCGCCTGTCCTCCATTAATGTGTAATTCCTTCGTTAATAAAGGGATGAGGGGACCGTAGTTGGTATAGTTGACCGCCACTACTATCGAGGTGATACAGGCCGCGAGTATGCGTAGTGGGATGCTGCCGGGTTTGCGTAGTGGACGTGCTTCGGATGGGTCTGTTAGCGCGGGAATATCGGGGCGGAGTCGAGACATGTATAGCCTGCTTCCTTGCCGCCTACAGCGGCGGGTTGAGGGAAAAGTTCGCCCTGAACCACGTTGTATTACTCATAGACATTGTACAATAAAAAAAGGTACCAGACTGGCTCAAAATTTTTCACTCTGCTTGAAAGTATGCTATAATTCCGCATATTTGTTAATAAATGGCTAAAGGCTATCTTATGGAACTTTCTACTCGCTTTGACGAGGCGCTGGTTTTGGCGGCACGTTTGCACGCCGGGCAAACACGCAAAGGCACATCTATCCCGTATATTGCGCATCTGCTGGCGGTCGCAGGTATCGTACTTGAACAGGGTGGGAGCGAGGATGAAGCCATTGCCGCCCTGTTGCATGATGCCATTGAGGATCAGGGCGGAGCGTCTACACGCCAGTTGATTCGAGAGCGTTTTGGGGAAAATGTGGTTGAGATTGTCAATGGATGCACTGATGCCGAGAGTATGCCCAAACCACCCTGGCGGGGGCGTAAGGAGGCGTATATCGCGCATATGGCTGACGCGCCTGCCCCGGTGCGGCTGGTTTCGGCAGCCGATAAGTTGCATAATGCGCGCGCGATACTGGCGGATTATCGCGCAATAGGAGAAACGCTCTGGAAGCGCTTTAACGGGGGCAAAGAGGGTACACTCTGGTATTATCGCTCGCTGGTAACGGTATTGCGAAATGCTGAACGAACTCCGTTGGTGGAGGAGTTAGAGCGCGTTGTCTCAGAGATAGAGATGCTGGCCGCGCAAAACTCCGCGTAAAGGTGAGAGGAGCAGGTAGTATGATCCGGCCCAATGTTTTTTGTACGCATTGCGGCACTGCCAATCGCGCGCAGTCCGCATTTTGTTATGCCTGCGGACAGCCCTTACAAAACATGGCAACAGATCCAAAAGCTCCTTTCACGCGCGATTCCAGCAGTAGTGGCTATCGTAGTCGTTCAGGCCAACTCGCTCCCAGGCATTTGCTCAAGCAGCGTTACCGTATCGTCTCTCGCCTGGGCAATGGCGGATTTGGGGCGGTGTACAAAGCGGAAGATATGCAATCTGGTAATCGCCTGGTAGCTGTCAAAGAGATGAACCGGGGCGGCCTCAATCCACAGGAGATAAGCAGCGCTGCCGATGCCTTTAAGCGTGAAGCGTTATTGCTGGCGAAACTGAAGCATCCCAGTCTGCCCGGCATCTATGATCATTTTAGCGAGGCAGGCCGCTGGTACCTGGTGATGGATTATATTGAGGGCGAAACGCTGGAGGCGCGTTTTGACAGGGTGGGACGTATGCGCGTGGAGGAGGTTTTGCAAGTGGGGATGCAGCTTTGCGAAGTGCTTGGCTATTTGCACAATTGCCAGCCGCCGGTGATCTTCCGCGATCTCAAACCTGCCAATATCATCGTGTCGCCACAGGGACGTATCTGCTTGATCGATTTTGGCCTGGCGCGCCTGTTTGATCCCGCGCAGTCAAAAAATTCCAACCCTTTCGGTTCGCCTGGCTACGCGGCCCCGGAACAATACGATAGCCCGCAGACAACGGTACGGGCAGACATCTATAGCCTCGGCGCAACCCTGCACCAGTTGTTGACCGGAGCCTATCCGCCGCTGCGCCCCTTTGAGTTTGCCCCCGTTCGTTTTCCGCCTATGTCGCCCCTGGCAAGTTTCGGTGATCTTATCATGCGGATGCTGGAAATGAATCCTGATCGCAGACCAGAGAATATGCTGGCGGTTGCGCGCGAGTTACACCGCATTGCTAACCAGGTGAGGGAAGCAAGCAGGATTGCAGCTCAGCAGGCAAATAAACAATCCTCTGGGCCTCTGGGGCCACCGGGTAGTTTTTTCACTCCTCGCAATCTTACCAGAAGTCCATCAGCACCTCTTTCGAGTGGATTATCAGGGCCTTTGCCTCGCCAACCATCCGCGCAGATACCTCGCAATAGCGCTTCCCTGTCGCCTGGTAGAGGAATGGCTGCCCCGGCTACTGGCAGTGTGTTATGCCTTTTTGAGGGGCATATGGGAGCTATTGATGACCTGTGCTGGTCCCCCGATGGTACGCTCATCGCTTCCATTAGTGACGATAAGACCGCGCATATCTGGAACGCGGCGACGGGCGCTATCATCCAGACCTATCGAGATGCCAGAAAACGCGCTATGACGCTGGCGTGGTCGCCTGATGGCTTGCTGCTTGCCTTCGGCTATGCAGGAGATAAGCGCAACCCGGAAACGCTCCAGGTTGTGCAGGCATTATCGGGGGAAAAAGTATTTGCCTATGTCAGCAATGCCAGCTTCTGGAACACGCAGGCGGATAAGACTATCTTCGCCCTGGCGTGGTCGCCCGATGGCGCGCGCCTGGCCTGCGGCGGTGGTGAATATAAGATCGATATTTTTGATGCGCGGTTGTGGAGACAACAAATCACGTATAAAGGGCATAACAGCGCCGTTTCGGCGCTGGCATGGTCGCCCGACGGCAGGCAGATCATTTCGACGGGGTCGGATGATGCCATACATCTCTGGGATGCCATGAACGGCAAAAATGTAGCGACTTATTTCAAGCACTCCAGTATCGTATCGGGCGTGGCATGGTCGCCTAATGGGCAGCGTATCGTCTCTACCAGCTATGATAAAACCGCGCAGGTCTGGAATGCTGTTACCGGTACGTCACTCACTACCTATCGGAACCATGTTGATCGCATACAGAGCGTGGCATGGTCGCCGGATGGAACGCGCATCGCCACCGCCGGGCGTGATGGCACCGTGCATATCTGGGATGCGAGCAGAGGCGCCCCCATTTTCATCTATCACGGCCATAAGGATGGCATTAACGTGGTGCGCTGGTCGCCCGATGGCAAACGCCTGGCATCCGCTAGCGTGGATAAAACGGTGCATGTGTGGTACGCCGTATGATGCTGGTCTTCATTCCGCTCCTTCATCCGAATTTCATTTATCACCAGTCCTATCGGCATGAAGAGCGGAATTGTTGAGGGCAGAAAGCACTTCATCCAGAAGTTTTCTGAGCTGTCAACGCATCCTGTGTGGCAAAAACATTGTATGTGCCTTGCCCTTGAAACACGGCATTGCCATAGGAAGCTTCGGCTAGCCAGCCATACCATGTGGGATGAGTATTGACTGCCTGGAAAAAGCCGTCGTCACCTCCATTCAACTCTATGGCAAAGTGCTGCGCGGTGCGTTCCATGTTAATATCGTCGTAGCGTCCCTCAAAGCGAGTCAGCTTGTACCCTGTATGCAGGCCAAGTATATTAGCCCATGTCGGGAACTTCACAATATCGCCTTGCAGCATCCATTCGTCCCCTTGCATAAGATAGGTATTATCCGAGGCTACATTGCCGTTATCGTCGTACAAGACTAACTCAACGCTCATTTGATGAGGAGCGTTGGTTAGTGTCGTCGCTCGCACCTGCGCTACTTTTATTTCACCCGTCAAGCCTAAGTAAGTCTGTACCAGGAACGTCAACCACAACAGCGATATGGCAACAGCTATCAGCACAATACCGCTTAGTCCGCGTCCTGCCCGTATACGGCGGCGAAACCTCCGGCGCACAAACCCGTATCTTGCCTTCTCTTCCTCTTCCTTTTCTTTGCGTAGATGTATTTCATGGCCCCGGATTAACTCTAAGGCTGTTGTGATAAACAGCCACAGTCCGACAAGCCCTATAGTAATCAGAATGACCTGTGGGAAGCCAAACTGAAATGGTACATGCATGGTTATCTCCTTATTTAGCGTTATCCGAGCGCGGCTAGATAAAACCACTCTTCTTAATTACACGTATTGCACAACTTGTTCGGTTCTATCGCCTGTAACTCAGCAGTGCTTTGCGAATCCCAATCTTCCATTGACAAATAAAGAGCATAACGGATTATCATTCTTTTTTCAACGTGTGTTTGGGGGCATATTTTGAGTATGTCTCAACCGAGCTACGAGTGTAACCTGCTCCGAAAGACTTGTAGAGAGTTGTGAGAGCAAAAGCGACTCCCGGCTCTCGCAAACGAGTCAATCACAAGCATGTATGTGTTCATCGTCAAGTGAAAGGAAACAGTTCCTTGCGCGCTCTTCGTATCACCGCTTTCGCCCTGGTTTTCCTGGTGTCCATGCTTGCGCTCCCTCTCGCGGGTGTAGCCCAGGCTCTGACCGCCGGGACCATCACGCAGTATCATCTTCCTATGTCAAATGCTGGCCCTGATGGCATTACGCGGGGACCAGACGGCAATCTCTGGTTCACCGAAACCTCCGGGCAGAAGATCGGGCGTATTACATCCAGCGGACACCTCACCGAATTCTCCCTTCCAGGCCAGTTGTACCCGTCTGACATCACGCGAGGGCCGGACGGCAACCTGTGGTTCACTGAATTGATTGGGAACAACATTGGGCGCATTACGCCTACTGGACACCTTACTCAATTCCCTATTCCTACGATTTTGTCTATACCTGAGGGCATTACGACTGGCCCGGACGGCAACGTGTGGTTCACCGAATCCAGGGCTAATCGCATTGGGCGAATCACCCCTCAGGGTCACATCACCGAATTCGCACTTCCATCCCAGAATGGATCTGGTCCTGTTGCCATTGTGGCGGGTTCAGATGGCAATCTCTGGTTCGGCGTCGGTCAGGCCGGGCCACTTGGCAGGATCACTCCTCAGGGCCAGTTTAGCGCCTTCGCGCTTCCGCAGGGCGAGGCTGCTTCGGGCCTTACAGCGGGTCCAGATAGCAACCTCTGGTTCACTGCGGAAGGCCAGAAAAACTTGGTCGGACGGATCACCCCCCTGGGCCAGATAACCACCTTTACACTTCCGCAGAATAGCAGTCCTGCTGCCATTGCAACAGGTCCAGACGGCAACCTCTGGTTCACGGCAACCTCTCAGGGGATTGGACGGGTCACGCCTCAAGGTCAGGTAACTGCCTTCTCACTGCCAAATATAACGAGTAGCGGCATCACCTCCGGGGGGCCAGGTCTCGTCTGGTTCACCAATAGTGCTGCGAACACGGTTGGTAATATCACTACTGGCTGAACAAGGGACCTCGCATCATTTCTCAAGAAGTGAGAGCGCCTGTCTCTCTTGCAAGAACAGGACGACCGTGATGGTCGTCCTGTCTTACACAAACTTGTGAGCTGTTCAGCTACACCATTACCCAAAAATTTCGCGCACAGAGCATAACCACAACCTGTGGCGCGAAATCCTGTCAACCAGGCTAGCTCTCAGCCTCCTCGCTGCTGTTAAGTGTAAGTATCTCGTCGCCCAGGTGTACAGTCGCGCCCCAGGTGACGGTGATGGCGGCCTTGACGCTTTCGTGAGCGGGGCATCCCTGTGGATGCACTCGTATGGCGCGTATGGCGGCTTCACGCGCTTCGGGAGGGATGGTGAGGTCATAGTGGATGGCGATGGATTCAATGCGGATGGTCTTGCCGTACCCGGTAATACGACCATCGACGGTAGCGGAATAGGTCTCGCGGTTGAAACGAATCTTGCGCCCTGACAGGGCGCTGGCAAGCGTGCCGTACATTCAGCCAGCAACGGCGGCAACGATCTGATCGAGCGTCGAGGCAACAGGTGGCCCCTCTTTGGCTCCGTAATACTGGCGCAAAGCCCCTTGCACTCCATATACTACCGGCTGTACTACCTCGCCCAGGTAGGCATAGCGGTAGCCTTCGTGATAGACAAGACGAGCATGAGAAATATACTCAAATTCCTCAGCCATGTTTTTTTCCTTTCAATGATGTTGGCGCTTGTACTGTTTGAAAAAATCATATGAAATAGCCAGATGTTCACATGATACAATTGCAACACGCAACTGTTGTATGATATTCCCGCGTGTTCATGAAGCTCAGCTATCTGCGCCTTGTCTTTCTCCTATCTTTTGTAGCAATTCTTGTAACGCCTCGATCGTTCTTGCCCACGCTGGAGAACGCGGGTCGATTACATCAAAATGGTCGATGCCCTCAAGCTCCAGATAAGTGATGGGATCGCCCAGCGATTTTGCTTTTGCAGCATAGGCGCGGCTAATCTCGATGGGAACATTACTATCTCTGGTGCCATGAATCAGGATTTGCGGGACTCCAAGCGGCAGCATGGCAGCAGGAGAAGCTTCTGTGTATCGTTCAGGCTTCGCCCCCAGCAGCTCAACCACTGCATCGTTACTGAGGTGCAGCCTCCAGGCCATTTCCAGGTCAAGCACCCCGGCAAGGCTGATCGCGCCTGTTAGTGGCAATGGCGTGGCTTGCTCGCCTTCTTGCGTTGCAACGCTTGGACCTGCCAGGGGGCTATTTGTGGGGATGCGCGAGCGCGCGGCCAGCCAGAAAGCCAGGTGTCCGCCGGCGGAATGTCCAACTGGTACGACTCGCCGCAAGTCAAGCTGATAGCGTGGGGCAATGACGCGCAAGTAATCAACGGCACGCGCCACATCCAGAAATGTGCCGGGCCATGCGCCGCCCTTGTCTCCCACGCGCCGGTACTCGATATTCCACGCCGCATATCCCCTACGAGCAAGGTCTTGCGCCAGCCCATTCATGAGCGTGAGGTCGTAGCGCGCCCGCCAGTAGCCACCATGAATAAGCGGGATGACCGGGTATGGTCCGCCGCTAGTGGGCAGAGACAATTCGCCAAATTGCAAGTATTCGGGACCATAGGCCAGCCGTACTGGTTTGATGGATGATGGTTCTGGCATGGTTTCTCCTTTCCTTTGTTTCAATAGCAGCATAACACCTGCTTTACATGAAGCGCAATATTTGCCTTGACATGCCAATCTCATCTATGCTATCTTTTTGTTGTACTCACAGGGGTACGCAGGTAAATGGAAACGCAAAGGAACGATTCTCGTATGGCTTATGGAATGTGTCCGCTTATGCAGGACCGATTGGCGATGGCGCGTGCCGTCGCACAACGCCGTACTATGCCCTTTTTCATGAGGTTTTCGCGCTTCACACCATGAGTGAAGCCATGTAGACAGGCATAACCAGAACGAGGCCGTGAGCGACTTTTTAGAAGGCTCACGGCCTTTTTGTGTTTTCTAACAGACGATTTCAGACAAGATAATAAGGAGGCAATCAATCGATGGCCGACCCGAATTACGACAACTATAGCATCATTCCTTTCAATGGTCAGAAGCGGGTGCTGCTTTTGCATGAAGAGGCTGGCTGGATGCTGCCGCGTCATCATGGAGATGATCCCGAAGAGATCAACGCTGCTATGCGGGAGCAGTTCGGGATCACAACTACTGTCCTCTCCTGTATTTATGATCGCTATCAAGATCAGGAGCGCGAGGATCAGCATCGCGTCTACGCATTAGAAAACCACAGCCCGGACGCGCCACTTCCCGCAAACGGGCGACTGATCGAGCGGGCAGAACTGGTGAAACTGCCCCTTGCCGTCGCGGATCATCGCAACGTTCTCGAAGCGTGGTTTGCCGGGGATGATGAATATTACCAGAAGCGCTTGCCCTGGATGCGTCCGGGCTGGTTTGACAGCGCCACAACCTGGATAGATGAACAGCTTGCGAGTTTGGGTTATGCACGGACGGCTCCCATTGAACAGCTTGTTGCCAAAAGCTGGTCCACCGTGCTGCGCGTACCGACCACGCAAGGCAACCTGTACTTCAAAGCTCCGGCCCCGCCATTTGCGTTTGAGCCTGCCCTGACAGCGCTGCTGAATCAGCTTGTTCCCGCGCAAGTTCCGCCTGTGCTTGTGATTGACAGGCAACGACACTGGATGTTGATGCAGGACGCAGGAGTGGCATTGCGAGAAGACACGGATGATCTCGCGCGCTTAGAGGAGGCGCTGCGCCAGTTTGCTGAAATGCAGATGCGCCTGGCAGAGCATGTAGAGACGCTCAAGGCTACAGGTTGCCCTGATCGCCGTTTGCACCTGTTGCCTCGTCTCTATCAAGAGGCACTGGCAGCGACGGCTTTCCTGCATATTGATGAGCCGAGGGGATTGCCCCGCGATCAATATGAGCAGATGTTGGCTTTTGCCCCGCAACTACAGGAGATGTGTGACGAACTGGCGAGCTATAGTGTGCCGGAGTCGCTACATCACGATGATTTGCATACTGGCAACATCCTCTTCAATGGCAAGCGATACGTCTTCATCGACCTGGCGGAATGCTGCCTGACCCATCCTTTCTGCTCGATGTTTATTGTATTGCGTGTCGCTAAATATGTGTTGGAATATGATGAGCAGGCGCTTGAGTACCTGCGCCAGGCATACCTGGCACCCTGGACGCGCTATGAACCCGGAGAGCGTTTGCAACGCGCGCTCGAGCTGGCGCATCGCCTGGGCAGTCTGCAAAGGGCGCTTTTCTGGTATAATTACCTGTCGCGGCTTGAACCGGATTTGCGCTGGATGCACTGGGACGCGGCATTCTACTTCTTACAGGTGTTTCTTGGAACGGAGGAATGAAAATATGTGTTTGCTTGTTTGTTGCGTGGCCGGGGTGATATACTCTAGCTCTTGATTGGTCAAGGTCAACTTTTAGGAGCTATGCCATGCCAGATTTCTTCGATCTGTACGATTATCGTGTCCGTAACGCCTCTCTTTACCGCGAACGCGCGAGGGCCGTGTTGGCTGGTGAAGATGCGGTAGAGACCTGGCGGCGTTTCCGCGCCGGGCGGGATGAACTGTTCGCAGCTCATCCCCAATCGGCCTTAGACGAAGAACAGCGCGGGCAGTTTCGGGCTTTGTCTTACTTCCCCTATAATCCGGCCATGTGTGTCATAGCAAGGGTGGAGACAAATATCGAGGCAGCAACGTTCACCGTTGCTATGAACGCGCAAGAGCCAATGACCATGACGCGGGCGGCTCGCCTGTATTTCGAGGTGGAAGGACAGGCTGCGTCGTTGTCTGTTTACTGGCTCAATGTATACGGGGGCGGGCTTTTCTTGCCGTTCCGCGATGCAACCTGTCCAGAAGAAAGCTATGGAGGCGGGCGATACCTCTTCGACACTATCAAAGGGAGCGACTTCCTGCCCGTCTCCAACTCGGCAACAAAAGATCGCATTTTGCTGGACTTCAACTACGCCTACAATCCTTCATGTGCCTATAACTCGAAATGGGTGTGTCCTCTATCGCCGCCTGAGAACCGCTTGCGGGTGGCGATACGCGCTGGCGAGAAGAACTTTTCACTCGAGGGAGAGGATGCATGAAATCTCAGCTTTTCCAGCAAATGACGGTCATTGATGGCACTGGAAGCGCGCCCCGTCCAAATATGGATGTACTGGTGAGCGATGGGCGCATTCACGCCATTGAAGCGCATGGTGTACTCGATTTTGACGAGCAGCAAACGGAGGTGTATCACCTGCGCGGCATGACTTTGTTGCCGGGGCTGATCGATTGTCATGTACATATCATGATGGATGGTGGCCCCGAGGGGAGGGTCAAACCGGAAGAGTCATTGGGGTTTTGCTTGCTGCGGGCTGCCTATCACGCGCGTTGCACGCTGGAAGCTGGCATCACCACTGTGCGCGACCTCGGCGGGCAGGCGCACCTGGAATTTGCGCTGCGCGAGGCTATCGCGGCAGGCTATTGCAGTGGTCCCCGGCTGGTGCTGGCGGGAAGGCTGCTCTCCATGACCTCGGCTGGCGCGGAGGCTTTCGCCGGGATGTACCGCGAGGCCGATGGCGTGGACGAAGTGCGCAAGGCAGCGCGCGAACAACTGAAAGCGGGCGCGAATGTCATAAAAGTCATGGCGACGGGCGCGGTCATGACTCCTGGCGAGGAACCCGGCGCGTCACAATATGCTCTTGACGAGATGCGAGCCGCTGCTGAAGAAGCACACAAGGTGGGACGCAAAATGGCGGCTCACGCGCACGGCTCGGCTGGTATACTTACCGCAGTGCAGGCCGGGGCTGATACCATCGAACACGGCTCGCTGCTGTGCGACTCGCCAGAAGCTATTCGCCTCATGGCGGAGCGTGGAGTATTTCTGGTGCCGACACTCGCGGCTGGCATCATGTCACAACACGCGCAGGACATTCCGGCATTCATGGCCGAAAAAGACCAGCGCCTGCTCGAAGCGCATCACCGCAGTGTGCGCATGGCGCTGGAAGCTGGTGTGCCTATTGCGATGGGAACCGACGCCGGTGTGCCATTCGTGAGGCATGGCGACAATGCTATCGAACTGCCCCTGATGGTCGATGCTGGCCTGACCCCCATGCAGGCTATCATCGCATCGACGAGCAGCGCCGCCCGCGCCCTGGGCCTGGCGGGCGAAATCGGCGCTATCGAAGTTGGCAAACGCGCCGACCTGCTGATTCTCGACGGTGATCCGTTGCGAGATATTGAGATTGTGACACGGAAAGAGCGCATTCGCATGGTTGTACAGGATGGTAAAATAGTTACCGCAAAGTTTTAGGATGCCGATAGAATTATGTTTGCTCTTCAGGCTGTCAGAGCTTCCTCCAAAGCTCTAAGGTATGAAAGATGCTCCTCAGAATCCAGGGGCGCAATACTGTAATAGACGTGCTCTTCTACATTCGTGCCAGCTCGTAACGTTAATGAAAATGAGTGAGGATCAAGCGCAACTTCATACTGTTCATCGTGTGCAAATGCCTGTAACATCAAAGAAGGTACTATTATTAATTGCTCGTTATCTTTTCCTCTATTGAGCATCTTCGTGAAGAGTTCGCTTACATGTGACGCAAAGAGCTTACTTAGTGAAACAGAAAACTGCGCTGTAATCTCAGAATAATTGAAAATTCGTACTGGTTCCCCAAAAACAGGCGTTCCATCGGCTGCTTGAAGACCTTCAAACAATTGGAAGAGGCGTTCTGCGATGCTGTCAATTGCTGTTGATGGTCCTGCAACGTCGATCACAATGCGGGAAGGCTCAAAGTGAAGAAAGCGAATGGGAACAATTTGTTTTTCCTCAGACAGGAATACACCCATGTTGAAAACAAAGCCAGGGGGATAAGTTACAGGAACCTCTCCAAATGTTTGCATTGGGGTGCCTAAAGCTGATGACTGAAATTGAAAGAACTGCTGAATTTGTTCCTGTACTGGCTTGACGCTCAAGGTCGTTAGCCGTAAATCGTCTGGACGAAATTCGTATGCTCTCCGGCTGCTGAGAATTTTAATGTTTTCAGGCATATTAAGCTGCTGCTTTCTGAGTTGACTCAATTCTGGGCTGTACAGTTGTTGTAGCTGGAATGGCATTTGTGCTTACCGTATTTACATTAGGATTTTGCTGTAGTATTGGCGAGACAAATTGAATGCTAGATGATGCCGGCAATTGCGCTTCATTGGAAAGGGTTAAGCTAATTGTGTTAGCGGGCGCAAAGAATGGCGTTATTCTACCAGGATTAAGTTTGAATATGAACGATGTTGATTGTTGATTCTGTAACTGCCATGTACTATATGCTTCCTGGGTATGCTGGGCCTGTGGGTTCTCTATAATGAAATCACGTATAGCCTCAAGAGGAACAAGCTTGATATCGAAAGGGATCATTCCACAGGCAAGCGCAAAATCCACATAACGGTGCAGAGACATTGATCCGTCTACATCGGCCTCAAGACGGGCTATAGCGGCCTGTTTAGTTTGCATTTTTTCTGCCACTTGCGATTGAGTAAGACCAGCCTGCCGACGCGCGCGGAATAACTCATCTACTGCTGATGCCAGGAAGCCTGCTTTCAGATATTCCCGTGTAAAACCATTCCCCTGCTGCTCATCGGTAAGTTGCTGGACGATATATTCGGTCATTGTACCATCGACTTGGATGGTTTCATCCTTACTCATGAGGTGTCTCCTTTACCGTTTCCCAGAACTGTTTAGCGCGTTTACGAGCAAGCTCCATCTCCTGTGGCTCTCTATTGCCCTCTTTTTTATAGACATAGATCCAATAAGCATTGGCGCGTCCATCGGGAAACATCACTACAGCACGATAATTGTTGTTTGGACCTACGCGAACGTGGCAGAGCCTGTATGGATCTGTTACCTTTTTATAGTGTTCAAAGTGATAGCGGGAAGGTACATCTCCATCCATGCGGCTCTCGCACCATGCGCGTTCAAACTTGGCGATATGTTCTGTTATCATTGCAGAAGGGACACCTAAATCCTGAATGGCTTTGATAAAACCAGAGATTTTATAGAACCTGGTATCACTCCGCGATCCCACAAAGGGTCATCCTTCTACGTGCCGCCCGATCCCTCTTTGGAGGACCATCGTGTCGTATAGATTAGTCAGGCTGATAGCAACCTTGAAACGATTATAACAGATTTGTTATATTGCGTCTATCCCTATTTTGAGAGGAATGCTGTAAGATTGTCTTTTCCCGAAGAAAGACATCCTGGATCTACTCAAGCGGAAGTCAGTGATGATAGCTTGTAGACCGCCTCTCCCCAGCGTTCCTCTCCGGTCGCCTGGAAGCCTGCGGCAGCGTAAAGGCGGATGGCCCGTTCGTTTTCTGGATGTACCGTAATTTGAATAGAACGGCACTTAACAAACTGTTCTTTAATGAATTGGAGCAATATTTGTAATGCCTGCTTGCCGTATCCCTGTCCCTGATAATGGTGGTCAATAAAGAAATGGAAAAACCAATAGTTCTCTTCACTGCCGGGTTCGTAAGCCAGTTCCGTGAAGCCGACCATTGTGGTGTTCGCGTAAAATGCGTAGGGAGTCCAGACAAGTCCACCGGGACGTATGTAGGCTTTGGCGAGCGCGATAGCCACTATGGGTACATAATCTGCGACGAAGTGTTGTTGCTCCGGGAGTACTGTCAGACCAAGAGCTTCTTGCCAGTTTTCGCGTGTCACTTCGCGCATAGTGATTTCAGACAACCTGTGTTCCTTCCTCAGTGCTACGAGAGCGCGGCCACGATGGGCGGAAGCGCAATCCCGGCCTTTTCGCGCAAAATCAAATCGGCGTAATCGTCTAAAGGCGTCGGTTGCAGATTGATGATGATGAGCGGTATATCGCGCGCGAGTGCCATGCGCGGTAAGGTAGCAGCGGGTGTGACTTGTAATGCAGAACCAATCACCATCAGCAGGTCGCACTCGTTTACCATTTCGCGCGCGCGGGTCAGTACGGCGTCTGGCACGCGCTGGCCGAAAAGGATGGTTGCTGTCTTCATATAGCCGCCACAGAGAGAGCAGGTGGGGTCGGTCTCGCCCGTGTCGATGCGTTGCTGAAGCTCTTGCATGGATGAACGCGCGTCGCACAGGGTGCAGGCGGCCTCACGCGAAGTGCCGTGTAGTTCGATAATACGTTCTGGCCGATTGCCCGCGTCCTGATGCAAACCGTCAAAATTTTGCGTGATGATGCCATGCAGCATACCTGCGTGTTCCAGTTCTGCCAGCGCGTGGTGTGCCGCGTTGGGCCTGGCCTGAGAGACTTGACTGGAAAGGGTGCGGCGCGTTTGCCAGTAGAACCGGCGCGCTTCTGGCTTAGAGATGAAATCCTGGTAGCTGACCGGTGGCTGTTGCTTCCAGATAGAACCAGGGCTGCGAAAATCTGGGATGCCCGATTCGGTGCTGATGCCAGCGCCCGTCAATGCCACGATGCGCCGCACTGGCTGCATCAATTCAATGGCGTCTTGTAGTTGTTCCTCAAAGCTTCGCATGAATAATCCAGTTTGCTCTCTAAGCAGACTTCTCTGCATGTTACACGCTTATGTGTAAGGAAGCGATTTGTCACGTCCGTATCTTTTACATCATATCACGTTGCCAGGAGGGATAAATTACACATACTTATTTATGGTGTGCTAAGCGTGACGTGATTAGCAACGAAGGTCGCGTTTGTGCCGCTGACAAATAAGGCTAATTGGCCGCCTGTATATGAAGTATCTGGAGTAACGGGACCTGGAAGAGGTTTGCCATTGATAGTAAAAATGAACGAATTCCCACTGCCAGCCACCTGCAATACATTGAATTGGCCTAAACCTGTTTTGATCGCTGAGAATGGCTGGTTTGTTTGCCCAAGTATAGTGTGAGGGTTGGGATCGTAACCATCTGTCGTTGTATAATATTTCAGAACTTGATAGGTGCCATTTGTATTAATAATCAGCGCATAACAAGATACCCTACCGTTTGCATCCTCCGCTTCATGAAATGCCAGTCCATAAGAAGAGCTTGTGTCCGACTGCGTTTGTTCTATCGAGACGGTGAGGGTGAATTTGTCGGGCAGCGTTCCCACATCAGGATGCGGAAAATAGGTTTGTCCGTTGGCTGCATTCTTAATCTGAAGCGTGTATTGGCTGTTATTGATGCTCGCAGTGAGATTATTTAACGTGCCAATGGTCCAGTTATGGTTATTATTCTGAAAGTTTTCTGTGAATGCCTGGGCTATATTTGAAGATGCATTGGAGTTGCCGTTGAATATGGGCAGTATGCCCGTCTTTGCCAGGATAAGCGCGAGAGCAAGTAAAATAATCACGCCAGCCGCGATATAGCTGATGGGCTGGCGGCGCGCAGGTCGTCGCGTCGGCACGGCTATCATACCCGCGCCGCTGGGATGCGTCACCCTGGTGGATGAGCCATAGGCCGGTGTGTTGCCAAACACAGGTTGCGGGCCGTAGGCTGACGCGGCGATGGGAGCGTTGACCTGCGAAGGCTGGCCGTACAACGATGGGCGGTTGAGCGAGGGCGCGGTGAGAGAATCAGCTGGCGGCGCTGCCTGAAAGGCCGGGTTGAGTGGTTGTGAGGGTGGCAGACGATAGGTGGCATTCGTGTTGGCAGCCTCTAATGCCTGGGCCATCTCTTCTGCCGATTGGAAGCGGGCGGCAGGCGCTTTAGCCATCGCTCTGGCAACGATAGAGGCCAGCGTATCTGAGACATAGGGATTGACCTCGCGCAGTGGCCGGGGTGGTGTATGCACATGCTGGAACAGAAGACCCTGCACGGTGGTCGAGTGAAAAGGCACCTCTCCGGTAAGCATCTGGAAGAGTACTACACCGAGCGCGTAAACATCGGTACGCGCATCGACGGGATTGCCATTGACCTGCTCCGGTGCCATGTATTCGGCGGTTCCTACGATTTGATCGGCGCTGGTAAGCGAGGGGTCTTGCTGCATGGTGTTGCTTGCGATATTGAGCAGGGTTGGTTCATGACGGCTATCGTACAATTTGGCAATACCAAAATCGGAGAGTAGCAACTGGTTGGGATCGCTGGACGAAACCAGCATGTTCTGCGGTTTCACATCGCGGTGAACGATGCCGCGCATGTGCGCATGGTGCAGCGCCTTACCCATTTGAATGGCGTACATAGTGGCGTAACGCGGATCAAGCGCGTGACCGCCGCGCAATTTGTCGCGCAGCGTTCCCCCGCCGACGTACTGCATCACCAGGTAGGTCTGGTTGCCGAAGTCTCCGAAGTCGTATACAGCGACAATATTGGGGTGTTGTAAGCTGGCGACCAACTGGGCCTCGCGCTCAAAACGCACGCGAAAATCGGCCTGCTGCGCGATCTGCGAAAGAATAACTTTAATGGCTACTTCGCGGCGCAAACGCGCATGATACGCTTTGTAGACGCGCGCCATGCCACCCTCGCCCAGTTTGGATTGAACATAATAAGCCCCGATTTGCTGCCCGATTAATGCATCGTTTTCCATTGCGCCAGCCTCCCCCTTGCAGTTATCCGATCACCTGACATACCCACGATACTGTAACACTATTTCCCGGTCCTGAAAAGGTTATAGTGGCTCCATTTGAACAATCGTTTGCCGGAATCTCGATCAGTACGCGCGGCTGTTGTTGCCCAGGTCCTAATGTGCCGTTTGCTGGTTTCAGAATGATCCCAGACGGGTTGGTGCTGGAAGTCCAGTTCAGACCGGATGTTTGCGAAGTATTGGTCACTGTCACATAGCAGATGTAGTAACCGGCGGTAGGGGAGAAGTAGCAGGGCGAGTTGTTGGCTGTCAGGCTGGTCGGCGTAACTGAAAGGATGGCCGCTTCTGAAACATTGAAGGTGACATTGACGCTGAAAGTGCCAGATCCCAGCGTGAAGGTCACGGTTCCCGTGTAGATACCTGCCACCAGCGTTGAGTTTAAGGTTGAGGCGCTGATGGTAGCGGTAAGGGGTGCGTTCGCGCCCAACGCGCCACCGGTCGGGCTGACCGACAACCAGCTCGCGCCGTCGCTCGTTTTTACGCTTGCAGACCAGTTACCCGTCGCGCCACAATTCGACAGGGCGACCGTTTGTGACGGGGCTTCGCTGACATGCAAAACCGCGCTGAATTTGAGCGCATTGGGCGAACCATTGATACAGCCTGTCTGCACAGTGAAGTTGACGGTGAGCGACTCCGTAACGTTGCTGGACTGGCTGGAGAACGTAATCGTTGTGCTGTAGTTGCCTGCCGCAAGCTTTGCAGCGTTGGCAATCACTTTGATAGGAGCCTGTGCGGGCGCGGCAATCGTTCCAGAGCTTTGATCGAGCGCCAGCCAGGACGCATTCCAGTTGGCCGTCCAGTTCACGCTCCCTGTTCCCGTAGTACACAGCGCTACAGAAGTTGAGACCGCCTGGGTGTAGTTTGCGCTGACCGGACCGAGCGTGACCGATGATGGATTGATGCAGCTTAACGCCGCCGTTGTCGCCGTTGCAGGAGGAGTGAGCGTTGGCGATGGAGTGACGGTGGGCGTCACAGTGCCGGCGGGCGTACCTGTTCCCGTTGGAGAAGGCGTCGGGGTAGCGCCGCCAGAAACGATGGTGAAGGTGAGTTGCGCGCTGCGATGCGTGATGGCTTCGCTGGCTGAGATGCTATGCTGCCCCGTAGACCAGGTTGGATCGATCGTAATGTTGATGCTGAATGCGCCATTTGAGTCGGCATTAATGGCATTGTTGGCTGCTGGCTGTAATACCTGCGCGACCGTCATGCTCAGAGCGCGGGCGGTTTGTAAGCCTGCCGGGTGTGCTTCTACAAACAACGGGGTTGTGTTATCCAGCGTAAGCGTGATACTGCTGCCAGGAAAGAAATGCTCGCCATGCAGCGCGAGGATGCCACCGCTTGCCACGCTGCTGCTGCCATTCAATGAGAGATTGGGCGCGAACGCCGTGAAAGCGAGCGTGGTAATGCTGCCAAGAATGACGAGCGGAATAAGAATGGCGACGATAAGCAGTGGAGCGCAACCGCCTTTAGGGGTCGGTTTTGGCGGTTTGGGATGTGGCTGTTGCTGCGGAGGCTGCTGTACTGTGTGTGTTGGAAAGCTTCCCGTTGGCATAGAGGGCGTATAGCCGGGTGCCTGTGGTATATAATTTGCCGGGCCAGCGTTCCAGCCTGGGGCCATATGCCCGCCTGCCAGACCGCCCTGTAGCGGTGGCGCGTTCGATATAAACGGGACGCTGCCTATCTGGGGTGTTCCCTGCACCATTGGCACGCTGCTGCCTGGAATGGCGTCCGCGCCCAGCATGACACCCATGCCGAGCATTGCCGCGCGTCTGCGTCGCTCTTCATCATCTTCAATCAGGGGAAGAGTAGGTGTATCATCGTTGCCCCGTGATTGATCGTACTCCCACATTGGCGACATGGCAGGAGCAGAGGAATTACCAGGCATAGCGGTGTTAGCCGGTACCTGTTCCAGCTCTGCGCGACGAAAACCGCTAATTCTCGTCTGGCCTTCCGGCGCGGAAATGGGCGTTCTTCCACAAATTCCACAGAAGCGAGCGTCTTCTGGAATTTCTGCTCCACAAAATGCGCAACGATACATTACTTGATCCTCCGCGCGGGAGATGATTTATGACGATGCGGGCAATACGTGCGTCACCCGGCCTGATACCTCTCTTATCCAGTTTACAACAGGTAAAGGCGCTGAACAGTTGATAATCTCACACCTTCAATGTGAATAAGGTCATATCTGATTAGTGAAACGTTCAGCATACGCGGAATTTCCGGTCAAAATGTAGCAGAAAGTCCAATTCCTCCGCCGAGAATGCGTAAATCCGCGCCAGAGCGCGATCTATCCTGTCAAGGATAACGATTGACCTGCCGGGAAATACACACTGGATGGTCAAAGTACCATGCCTGCGAAAATGCATGGTTCTCATTTCAGCGTGTGCCTGGAGATCAACGTTAAGCTCAAGAGCAAGCTGGCATAAAATGTATCGCACATCCTCTGGTAAGTTATCTAAACTGAGCGGAAAGCCGAGGATATCGCGCATGTTCAGATTGCGACCATCGCTGCGCGTGGTGATAAACCAGTAGAAGAGATGTGAGTTAAGCGCGACAAAGGTTATGTCGTTGTGGTCTGCTGATGCGAAATGGAGCGTTTTTAATTCGGATGGCAGGCGATTTGCTCCCTGTTCGTCGATGATGCCTGGAATGAAAGGTGTCACCTGCACAAACCAGCTTAACTTGCGCGTGTGATATAAGGGATGCTCGCTGTGCTTAACCACGTAATCGCCCAGGCAGTGAGATTGGCCGTAGAGTTTCGCGTGTATGCTCTGCTCAATAACGGAGCCGTAACGCGGAATGACTCCAGGCATCACCTGCTTTGAAACATCGCAGTAACTCAGGCATTGAAAGAGCGAAGAGCGTGATTTACGCCCCGCCTTCATATAAGTAGTGCTAGAAACGCTGCTTTGTTCTGGAGTTTTGCTATACAGGATGATACATAAACGCGGATGAGGAATGCCGAATAGCTTGCCGCGCTGGTCACTGAACGAGGCGATATGTAACCGAGCTTGTTGCAGCAGTAATTGTTGTAACGGCTCGTAGCCGCTGGCGCAAGTGGCCGAGGCTGGCACAATCATGCCCAGGCATCCGCCAGTTTGTAGCAGGCGAATACAACGTTCTACCGTCATGGCGTACAGGTTGCCCGTCGAGCGTGTCTTATAGCCATCCAATCCATAGGATGGACTAACCTTTTCATATTCGATATAAGGAGGGTTGCCAATGATAATGCTAAATTCACCGCGCTCGCCGCCGATCTCAGTCAGGATATTGCCAGCGCGTATATGTGAAGCGATATGCGGCAATGCCTGAACTTCATGTGCTGACCCGGCGCGCGCCAACAGCTTGAGATAGAGACGCGCCTGGCAGAGTTCTACCGCCTCTTCCATAATATCAACGCCGTAGAGATTTGAGGCAATGATAGTTCGACGAATGGCATAGCTCTGATTGGTAGCCCATCCAGGCTTATCGGCGATAGCGTCCGTTTGAAGCTGCTCCACGCGCTTGAGACAGGCTGTGTAAAGTGGTTCAAGCACATGGAGCGCGGCAAGTAGGAATGCTCCAGTGCCACACGTTGGGTCGAGGATAGTCATACTTGTTAGGATGCTGTTCAGAGCTAGCAATACATCTATGCTCTGGCAATTCTCTATGATGTCGAGGGCAAAGCGACGAACATCCAGGTTCTCTGTGATAAGTTCGTCAATCGTGTGCAGTTTGCCCGCCTGTAGCTTCGACAGCAACGCTTGATAACGTTGGCGGCGCGTCACCACCTCGCGCCATGTCTCGCCAGGTAACGCGAATGGCGCAGGCGCGCTGGCATTCCACCCACCGCGTTGCGCAACGTTGCTCACTCCACGCGCGATTGCTTCGGGTAGCGGGTATTCATAACTGTATGCAGGCGCGGGGTAGATATAGCGGTGCGGCCTGTCGCGCAGCAAATGCCAGGGCAAACCACCAGGGATGAGGGCGCATTTTTCCAATGCACTCAGCAAATAGGGAATAATGGTAAATGTCGCTATGTATGTGGCAATATCTTCTCGTGTATAATAGGCTCCCGTCAGCTTCTGGTTCGTATGTCGCTCGAAGAGATAGCTTAACGCTGCCGGTGTGATACTTTGTTCCGCGCGCGCAACATCCTCGTCTATTTGCCATTGATAGTTGTCAAAGAAAGCGCAAATGCGTGAAAAAGCTTCGTCAGGAATCGCAATAGCCGGGTAGTCATGCTCCAAAGCATGTTGTTTGAAAAGGCTGAAATTGAGCAGTGGCAGCCTGTTCAACTCATTTTCTTCTGGAATATATTTAAGACGTTGCGCTCTATGGAAGTCAGTGTCACGTAACAGGCCATTGCACCGCAGAAAATAGAGGAACATCAGGCGCGTAAGTACTAACGAAGCATATCTTTCACGATCAGCTTCATCGTCGATGCCGCTAATTTGAGTCATGAAAAGACAGCGTTCGTTATGAAACCGCTCATAGAAATTTTTGGGAATGCACCCTCTGATATCAGCCCGAGGCGCAACGAATAGATTATGTACAGGCGAATTGTCACTTCCTATAGCCATAATGAGCATATCCAATGTGAACAATCATGCAAAAGTGAGGAGAACCGTCGAGCTAATTGTAGCAAGCGTGTCAAGCAAACGATGTATCGTTTTGTGATTGACAATCCATCAGCTTAGTAGTATCGTTAGCGGTGGGGAAGTATCAGTCCAAATCCTTGTCTATGCCATAGTATTTTTTCCACGGGGGAGGCCATCTATGCTTACCTTAACTATCCGGCGTGCCAGGCGATTATTTTCTACTCCCATTGTCCTGATCGTTATGTTTGTGCTGTTGGCTACTGGCGCGGGCGGCGCGGTATTCGCTAAATCGACTTCCGCCAATACTGGCAATGGCTTGCAATTCACGCAACAGGAGCGTATCGGTTTCCAATCCGGCGATGACTGGGAACCATCGATAACCTCTGATCGTTACGGGCATATCTATACCCTCTTTAAGCATTACGATGTTGCTGGTGGGCAGACTTGCTTTGAGTGTGATCGTCACCTGCTTTTCCAGCGTTCTGACGATGGAGGAAATAGTTGGAGCGCGCCGCGTGCTCTCACCCAAACGCTGTTTGTGAATGGCGGTCAGTATGATCCGCAGATTATGGTTGACCCGCTCGATGGTCGTACTGTATGGGCGTCATTTCTGCAAAATACCAACTCGTTGATTGCGGTTGTGAAATCGACGGATTTTGGTCAAACGTGGAGCGCGCCCATGCTGGTTTCGACGCGCCCACCGGGATTGGATAAAGACGAACTGGCGGTGCGCGGCAATGAAATTGTGGTGGCCTACGACGACAATTTGAATACCTGGGCTACAGTATCGCTGAATGGTGGCAAGACCTGGACAACGCACGAAGTCTTCCCGACCAGTAACCGCTTTAGCATTTCGCTCTCGGCTGGCGCGGCTATTGACTCGCATGGCAACATCTTCATCAGTTGGGACGGCTTTGATAAGGCGCACAGCAATCTTGGCAACGGCCCGGCGACCGTGTGGGTCTCGAAGTCAACCGATTCTGGCAAGACCTGGACGCGCACAGTGATTAACGTGAGTGGCGCGCCTCCCAACTGCAATAATTGTGGCTATGCGTTTCTTAGCTCGCAGATGGCCCTACGCATCGGCAGCGATGACACCATCTACCTGCTCTGGAACAGCACCGTCGATTTGACGAACTTCGCGCCGGAGCGTATCTTCTTCGCGCGCTCGACAGACGACGGTAACAGCTATTCAGCGCGCGAGGATATTTCTAATGCGCCGCCGGGGGTGGAACACTGCTTCCCTGCTATTGCAGTCGGGCAGCAGGCGGGTGATGTGCGCATCGGCTGGATGGATAAACGCACAGGTCGCTGGAATCTCTTCTTCCGCAAGAGTACCAATGGCGGGATGAATTTTAGCTCGACAGTGCAGATTTCCAGCTTCGTCCCCGGCTATCCCTACTTGCATCCCAATGGTTTTGGCTTGCCCTACGGCGATTACTTCTCAATGGTGGTAGATCAAAACAACCAGACCCAGATGGTATTTGGCGAGGCCCCCAGCTATCAGGGACCCGGCAACCAGTGGGTTGCGCACAGCCTGGACGACTGATAGGGATATGTTTCCTTGTTGCCTTGCGGCAGCCATCATAAAAGAGTTGCCAGCGCCGCCTGCGGCAGTCATCATAAAAGAGATGCCAGCAGGCTGTTTGCCGTCGGCAAACAGCCTGCTGGCA
>JBOGTO010000450.1:0-14420 GCA_050695155.1 Ktedonobacteraceae bacterium | reverse complement strand
GATCCTTGCGGTCGCCATGCTTCCTGTACGCGGTCGCCATGCTCTCTGCTATTTTTAATCGCCCTACCTATCGCTGACTAACCATGTGGGCGCATCCGTGCTGAATGAAGCATCAATCATGTCGTATGCCCTTGCTAAAATGGCGGTGATATTACGATCATCGATGGTGAAAGGGGCATCGCTTAATCTTTTAAGGATGGCCTTGTCTATGCCGGGCGCGGCAGGGTTGACAGCAAAAACCGCTAAGCCCTCGCCCGCCTGCCAGAATGTGTCGAGGCTGTCTTCGAGCAGGGGGCTGTTATCAGGCTGTTCAATGGTAGTATTGGCTGCTGATGAGACGCTTTCGGAGGGCAGCGTCTCGATACGCTTTGCGCGAAGTGTCGAGATGATTTGTTCTTTGGTGCGGCCACGCAGTTTGAAAATCAGAAAGGGGTCTTCGTCGAAGCGCTCGGCCAGCAGGTAATAGACGGCGGCGATATGCTTGCAGGGATTGGCCCAATCCGGGCAGGAGCAGTCCGTCTCGAGGTCGCTGATAGCCGTTGGGAAAAGCGAGAGATGGACGGCGTGAAAGGCTTCTTCAATGTTAGTGGGCATTTCGCCAGCCAGCAGTTTGGCCGCGAAAAGAGCCTGTGAAGCCATCGCGCCCGTAACTTTTTCCCAGTTCGCATCTGAAAGCGGCTTTAGCTTGATCTTGACGTTGTAGGGTTTGGGCATCGATCCCTGCACTTTGGCCTTCACGATGCCGGGTTCAATATCTATCGAAACGACCTGTCCCCGGCGCGCATACGAGCGACCGCGCGTGAGGCGCGTTCCCATGCTAAAAGACTCCAGCGTTTTGATCCAGCGTTTGGACCACCAGGTTGAGCCAATTTCCCCGCGCTCGCTTTTGGCTTTGATGCCGTCTTTCACCCTGATGGGCTGGTCCGCGCGATAGTAATTCCACTCGAAATCATCGTAGCTGTCTCGCCAGCGTCCCATAGTCTCTGCTCCTATTCTGCGACTGCTTCGCGGCTCAAAGCGAACAGTTCCTTCAATTGCTCGGTTGACATCTCGGTGAGCCAGTTCTCGCCCGCGCCGACAATGCTTTCAGCCAGCGCTTGCTTCTGCTCGATCATCTGGTCGATATGTTCTTCCATCGTGCCAACGCTGATGAACTTGTGAACCTGCACATTCCTGGTTTGCCCGATACGAAAGGCTCTGTCGGTGGCCTGGTTCTCTACTGCTGGATTCCACCAGCGATCGAAGTGAAAGACATGGTTGGCTGCCGTCAAATTGAGTCCTACGCCGCCCGCTTTCAACGAAAGAATGAAGAGCGGCGCGCCGCGCCCATCCTCTTGAAAGCGTTGCACCATCAAGTCACGCTGTTTTTTGGGTGTGCCGCCGTGCAGGAAAAGTACTTCACATCCCATTTTTTCCTGGAGATAGGTGCGCAGCATACCGCCCATCTCGGCGAACTGGCTGAAGATCAACGCCTTGTCGCCAGCCGCCAACACCTCTTCGAGCATCTCTTCCAGGCGCGCCAGTTTGCCTGAGCGTCCGGGCAAACTGCTGCCGTCGGCGACGAAGTGAGCCGGATGGTTGCAAATCTGCTTGAGCTTCATGATGGTGGAAAGCACCAGTCCTTTGCGCTCAATGCCCTCCGCCGCTTCAATCTTCTCCATCATCTCCTTAAGGACTGCTTCATACAATGATGCCTGTTCCTGGGTCAGATTGCAATAGACCTTCATCTCCATCTTGTTGGGCAGGTCGGAGATAATGGCCCTGTCCGTTTTCAAACGACGCAAGACGAAAGGCTGAATGACTTTTTTGAGCAGTTCGGCGCGTTCTGCATTATGGTAGCGCTCGATGGGAACGGCGAACTTCCCGCTAAAATCTTTCGCGGAACCCAGATAGCCCGGATTGAGAAATTCCATGATAGACCACAGTTCTGAAAGCCGGTTCTCTACAGGCGTGCCTGTCAGCGCGATCTTGTGATTGCCCTGAATACTTTTGATGGCCTGCGTCTGTTTGGCGCTCTCGTTCTTGATGTTCTGCGCCTCGTCCACCACCACGTATTCCCAGTCGATGAGCGCGAGATGTTCCTTGTCGCGCAATGCCAGCGCATACGTAGTGATAACGATGTCGTGCTGCTTCGCCTCCTGCGCGAACGCTTCTCCAGAGAGCCTTTCATGCCCATGATGGATCATAACTTTGAGCGATGGCGCGAACCTTTGCACCTCTCGATGCCAGTTCCCCACGATGGACATGGGGCATATGAGCAGTGCCGGACCATGTTGGGATGCGCCGTTAGCCGATTCGCGGTCGTATAGTAGGAGAGTGATAAGCTCGATCGTTTTACCAAGGCCCATGTCGTCTGCTAGACAGCTTCCCATCCCAAATTGTGTGAGGAAAGCGAGCCAGGAGACGCCCTTGACCTGATACGGTCGCAATTTGCCGTGAAAAGTCGAGGGCGTTTGAATGGTCGAGATTTTCGCGCTGCCGGATAGCTGTCCTAGCAGGTCGGTTATCCAGCCATCGCCCTCGATTTCGGTGACGGGGAGGCCGACTTCGGAGGTTTCCTGGCCCAGGCCGGTGCGCAGGGCTTCACCCAGCGTCATGTTGCCGTTGCGGCGTTTTTTCTGGAAGAATGCGATGGCTTTTTCGATTTCTTCGGGGCGCAGTTCGACCCATTGGCCGCGCACTTTGATGAGCGGCAGTTTGAGGTTGACAAGGTTCTCAAATTCTTTGGCCGAGAGAGTGGTATCTCCGACGGAGACGGCCCAGTCGTAGCCGACGATACTTTGCAGGCCGAGCAAGCCCGTTGATGTTTTCGCGCCCTTGATTTTCAGCTTGACGCCCAGACGCGCCGCCGGTTTTTGCCACCAGGGCGGGACAAGCACGCCGAATCCGCTCTGTTCGAGCAATGGGGCGGACTCGCGCAAGAAGGTATAGGCTTGCTGCGTGGTCAACTGCAAGGCTTCGGGGCGCGCGGTTTTCAGACCCTCCTCGATGGCTGGAAAGAGGCGCGAGGCTTTGCCGAGATCGGTCAGCAGTCGCTCCTGGGGGTTCTCGAACTGGCGTTTGAGAAAGGTGAGCGTGCTTGAGCGTTCTTTCCACACATTTTCAGCTGGAACCAGCAAACTGCGGTCTTCGTTGGCCTGGAGCAGAAAGCTGACACGCCAGTCTAAATGGCCTGCATCATCTTCCGAGGGAGCCTCGAGGCGGAAGCAGGTGCGGAAAGGCGAGTTTGATACGCCCGCCAGCATCTGGCCCAGCCAGCTACGCATAGTATCTGCGAACTTTTTGAGTTCCCCGGCAGGCGCTGTCAGCCGGTTATCATCAGCTGCGAGCGCGTAGAGCCATTGTTGGGGTAGAGATACTTCTTTGCCGCGCCTGTTTTTATGTGAGGGCAGAAACTCTGTCGCTGAAATGCGATTGCGCACAAAGGCGTCGATGGTGTGATTGAGGAAATGCAGCAGCATCTCTTCGCGCAGTGAAGCTTTCTTTGAGCCGGGTGACAGATAGGCGTGGCAAATGGGCGGCATCATGCCTGCCAGCGTTTGCACCCGTTGGGCGTCTTCCGGCGCGAGTACGGCTTGCCAGGCGGCTCGATAAATGGTCTCGCGTTTCTGCTTCGTCTCTTGCAAAGTGGGCATATAGCATTGGCGAGCGATCAATTCAAAGGAGAAGCTAGCTGCGGTAGACCAGAAACGCAATGAAGCCCCAAAGGCTATGCCATGCGGCGCGTTACCGGACAGCGCGAGCAGAAAATCTATGGCGCAATTGGCGTCGAGTGCCAGCGTCGTAATATGCCACGCTTTGAAAGCCGTGGCCTTTAATTCAACCTCCTCATCAAGAATGAGTTCTGGCGAAGGCAGCGGCCCCTTTGTGGTTGAAGGCATGGAAAGCGTGAGCGTATCGGGATGGGCGCTTCTGGCAAGTAGACTCCCCGACAGTTCACCCAGCATCTCCCGCAATGCGTCCTGTGCCAGCGCGAAAGGATGGTTCTGCGGTTTCTGGCCTGCGGCTGGTCGCCTGCTAGCGTTGATGGGTAAACGGGATGACTCTGCCCAGATGTGCAGTTGAGCAGAGTCAGCGGCGTCTCGGACATCCCAGATCGCATGTAATACTATCATGCCTTTATCTCTTTGACGGGTCTACGATCAGCCCGTGATAGCTTCTTTGTAGCGGCGAATGGCCTCGATATGCTCATCGGGAGACTTGAAGCCCGCGCCCATCGTGTTGATGGAGATATGCGTAGCCCCCAGCTTTCGCCATGCCTCGGTCTGACGCACCCATTCGTCGAGGCCAGTATCGCGTATGGTCAGGCGAGCTTCGATGCCCATTTTCGCGGGGTCGCGCCCGGCTTCTCTGGTATAGTTGCGCAGACGTTCGAGAGTTTCGCCCATCTGCTCGTCCGGGTATCCCTGTGGAAACCAGCCGTCGCCCAGACGCGCGACGCGGCGCAGCAGTATGTCGGAGCTTCCACCCAGCCATATGGGGATGGAACGGCGCGTGGGGAGCGGATTAAGTCCTGCTTCGGTGATGGTATGGTAACGACCTTTGTAGCTGACAATCTCCTGGCTCCAGAGCAGGCGCAGCACCTCGATTTGTTCCTCTACGACACGCCCGCGCGTGTGGAAATCCGTGCCAAGCGCCTCGTACTCGACGGGGTTCCAGCCTACCCCTACGCCGAGACGTAGTTTGCCGCCGGTGAGAACGTCCACCTCTGCCGCCTGCTTGGCGACGAGCGCGGTCTGTCTCTGCGGGAGAATGATGACGGCAGGCACCAGTTCCAGGCGCGTCAACGCGGCCAGGTAGCCGAAGAGTACGAACGGTTCGTGAAACATGTCTTGCTGCGTGTAGCCACGCCAGCCTGTTCGGTGCGCGGGATCAGCGCCCAGCACATGGTCAAATGCGACGAGGTGGCTGTACCCCAGCCCCTCTGCCGTTTGCGCGTAGTCGCGGATGACGACCGGGTCCGCGCCAATCTCGGTCTGTGGAAATGTGACTCCGATTTGCATCTATGATTACCTCATGGTCTCGCTATTATGCTATATTTCCGGCACATGTGATGATAGCACGCGGGAATGCGGATTGTCCAGAGGTGGCAAAGTCAGGGGTTGAGGATTGCTCGATGAGGTGTTTCTCCACTCCGGGCCGGATGCCCGCAAGGGGCATCCCTACATTTCCACATGGCCCCATCCCACACCGCCGTATGGCGGAGGGCAGGGATGGGGTGCCACAAATGTAGGGATGCCCCTTGCGGGCATCCGGGGGTGAGGTGGAGGTTTTGTCTGGCCTACATCACCGGGTAGGTTTCGTACACGGAAATCTGGCCGCCGCCCAGGAAAACCGGGCAATCTTTCGCCAGCTCGACCGCCGCGTCCAGCGAATCGGCCTTGATGACGGAATAACCGGTTGCCAGCGCGCCGACGGGGCCGTCGCTCACTTTTCCGCCTTTGCTGATGGTTTTTGCTATCGGCGTAAAGGGATTGCCGCCATCAACGAGGGCGCTGCCGATTTTGCCGATCCACGCGCCCCAGGCTTGCATGACTTCGGCCTGTTCGGCCTGGGTTTCGGGCATACTGCCGCCGCTATAGAGTAGGACAAAGCTCGCCATTGTTGTTCCTCCTTACAGAAACACTAACCGATTCAGTGACCACTTTGCAGAAATTGTGAAAGGCGTTCAATTTCGCCCCTCATGAATACGACGAATGAGTTCTGGAGGAATCGACAGAGAGGTGGTGTTGGAACAAAGATGAGAATAAATCTCTTTTTCTAGTGTATGCAGAAAATTTATTGCGGAGAGGCGAAGTAACCTGGGCTGGTTAATTTGGGCGAAAGCTAAGCAGTACTCTCCGGGAATGTCAGGTTCTCATAGACCTCTGCAATATGGAAACGGATGTTGAGGCTTTTCAGCTCTATCATATCGTCGGGTCCAAATGGGTGAAATGTCCAGAGTTTGTCTGTCTGGCGTCGGTAAAGATCGATAGCCTGCTCTTGCGTGCTTACCAGTACATATTCTTGTACGCTGGGACAGGCGCGGTAGTAGGAGAACTTTTTGCTGCGGTCATAGTTTTCAGTAGTTGGCGAAAGCACTTCGATTACGACACATGGATGATGGATAATGTCGTTGTCGCCTTGTTGCTGATCGCGTGGATCGCAACTTACTGAGATATCAGAGTAGACATAGCGCGTTGAAGAAATGCTCACACGCATGTCGGAATTGTAGGCCATGCAGGATTTCCCATGCAGCGCGCGATCAAGGAGAATAAGCAAATTGATGTTCATACGTGAATGGTTGGCAGTACCTCCTGCTAACATGGTAACAACGCCATCAATGAATTCATAGCGCGTATCCATGCTACTGCGGTCAAGTTCCAGGTATTCTTCAACACTCATAAGTGATCGACGAGGAGCTGCGACCATTTTTTATACTCCTGCCAGCAGGTTATTGGTTTCGGCTGCGTATCGTGTAAGGTTATTGTCGCACAAATTGGGTAGGAATGCTACTTTATACGTACTCAGGTGTCTCAATTTCGGCGCTCTTTTGAAACAATCAAAAACGGTAGATGAGTTGTCCTCACATTTACAGGAATTCAAGGGGGTCGGCCCGAAGACAGTGGAAATCTTTCTGCGCGACATGGCACCTGTTCTAAAAAAGTAAAATACTAAATACTAGAAGGGAATTTCTGGATGGAACATTTAGAATCCGAAACCCGTGTTATATTGTATAGTTAGGAAAAAGGCCGGGACGATTTCCATTTGAGAGGAAGCAAGATAGAAGCTATGGCTAGAACGGTCTTGCAGGAGCAGCAGCGCAGACTTTTACAGCAGGAACGGCAGCTTGCCAGCGAATTACAAACATGCCTGGTTGGTTTTGAGGGCGCGGATGCCTATGCTACTACCCTGCGCCAGGTGACTGATGCGCTGGATGATCTTTTCCTGCTGGTGATTGTGGGGGAGTTCAACGCGGGCAAATCGGCCTGTATCAATGCCCTTTTACACGAAAATGTGCTGGAAGAAGGAGCCATCCCAACTACGACTGAGATCACGGTCGTGCGCTATGGGCAAAAGAACGAGCAACACCAACGCGACAAGGCGCTTCTGGAAGTGTATTACCCTGCTGAGTTCTTGCAGGATATAAGCATTGTCGATACGCCGGGTGTAAACGCCATTATGCGCGAACACGAGCGCCTGACCGAGGAATTTATCCCACGCAGCGACTTGATCCTTTTCATTACCTCAGTTGATCGTCCATTTACGCAGAGCGAGCGTATCTTTCTGGAGCGTATCCGTAACTGGGGCAAAAAAGTGCTGATCGTGCTGAATAAAATCGATATCCTCCAAACACGAAATGCTCTGACGGAGGTTGTGGATTTTGTGCGCGCGAACTGCAAAAATCTCCTGAGCTTTCAACCGGAGATATTCCCTGTATCGGCTCTGCAAGCACAACAGGCTCGCACGGCGATGGGACACGAAGCGGTAGCGCTCTGGGAGAGCAGCCGTTTTGGCGCGCTCGAAGAATATCTTTTACGCACATTGGATGAAAGAGAGCGGGTGCGTTTGAAGCTGCTCAGCCCGCTGGGAGTCATGAAGCGCCTGCTCGATGAAACACAAAGGTTGGTGAATCAGCGGGCCAACTTGCTGGCGGAAGATGCGCGCACAGTTCAGACTATCGAGGAACAGTTGGGGCTGTACGCGGAAGATATGAAGCAGGATTTCACGCACCGGCTGAACGAAATTGAGAATATTGTGCTGGAGATGCGCGAGCGGGGAGACCGTTTTTTTGATAATACCATTCGCCTGGGACGTATTTTTGACCTGCTGCAAACGCAACGCATACGCAATGAGTTTGAGCAAGAGGTGATTGGAGATAGCTCAACGCGCATTGACGGAGCTGTACAAACGCTGATCGATTGGCTGGTAGAACACGAGCATCGTCTCTGGCAAGATGCGATGGAGTACCTGGATCGCCGCAGCAAGATGAGCGCGCGGCGGGAAGGCGAGATGGTGGGTTCGGTGGGCAGGCAGTTCGATTACAATCGGCGCGCGCTGCTGCAATCGGTTGCGCGCACAGCAAGTACGGTGGTTGAAACATATGATCGCCAGGCGGAAGCCGTAAAACTTTCGCAAGGTCTGCGCGCGGCGGTTGCCCAAACCGCGCTTGCCAGCGCGGGCGGCGTCGGGTTAGGAGCGGCGATTGTGGCTATAGCTGGCGCTGCCGCTGCCGCCGATGTGACCGGCATCCTGGCAGGCGTGACGCTGATTAGCCTGGGACTCTATATTATTCCGTCGCGCCGTAACCGCGCCAAACGCAACTTTAGCGACCAGATGCAAGAATTACGCACGCGGCTACACAACGCGATGCACGAACAATTTAACAAAGAACTCAACAACTCCATCAGCCGATTGCAGGATGCTATCGCGCCCTACACACGTTTCGTGCGAGCAGAACAGAAGAAAACTACCGCGATGCAGGCACAGCTCGCGCGCCTGAGCAGCGAGATGACGCGGCTGAGTGATACAATTGAGCAAGAATTTAAGAATGTAGATGAAAAGAAATGGCTAGAGTAAGTCTGATCTGGGAGAATGGTGTCCAGCGCAATAGTTTTATGCAGTTCATCGATATAAATCTGCGCGGGGCGGGTCAGGTGATGCTTCAGAACAATCCGCTCACTGGCCTGCTATTCATTATTGGGATATTCTGGGGTGCGATCGCTGCTGGAAGTATCGCGGTTGGGATCGGCGCTGTCGCTGCTTTGCTCATTAGCACTCTCACAGCTATGGCGCTGAACGCGGACCTGGCATCTCTACGCCAGGGCCTTTACGGATTCAATGGCATCCTGGTTGGTATAGGGGTGGCAACATTTATCCAAAACACTGCACTCATGTGGGTATATCTCATTATTGGTGCCGCTCTATCCACAATTGTCATGCTGGCTATCACGAATCTGATGAAGAACTGGGGAATGCCAGCGCTGACATTTCCTTTTGTGCTGACAACGTGGTTTCTTGTGCTTGCCGTGTATCAGTTCACGCACCTTCCGAGTGGATCGTTGGGTCCGCCAGCCTTTCCACTCAATGGGAACCCGTCGGGGGCGAGTACATCACTTACGGCTGGTTTCCTCCTGACTGGTTGGATCACGGGAGTATCGCAGGTCTTCCTTATCAATAACGTCATTACCGGGATCATCTTTGTCATTGCCCTTGTGATTAGCTCGTGGTGGGTGGCAATTTTAGCGCTGGTCGGTACCGCGGTGGGTTTGATTATCGCGCTGCTGTTTGGGGCGAATGCGCATAGTATTGGGATTGGACTATACGGCTTTAGCGCCGTACTGACGGCAATCGCACTGGGCAGCGTCTTTTACTCGCCATCTTTCAAAGTAGTACTTTATACTATTGTAGGTGCGATCTTTACCGTCATTGTGCAGGCCGCGCTAAACACAGCATTGTCACCCATTGGCATACCGACCTTTACCGCGCCATTCGTACTGGCAACATGGCTGTTCCTGTTGCCGAAAGTGAAGTTCGCGCCCGAACGGTAGTGCTTCAGATGGATCTGATCAGAGCATGGTCGCGCATCTTGCGTATGTCCTGGTAGTCCTCATCGCTCACTGGCACGAAACGTTCGATGGCACCGCAGCGCAAGGCGCGGGCAGCCTGGAGGTCTTCGTGCATGGTTAGTAAAGCTGCTCGAATATCACGTTTCAGGGTAGCATCTACTGTTTTGGCGATCACCACTGGTGGGGCGCTGGAAGGTCCCAGCATGTCGATGGTGCGCAATGTTGCCGCCGCAGTTGTGTTCTGGGCTAGAAATACGTCCAACACCTGTGAGTCGATGGCGGCGGCATCGGCCTGTCCCGCGAGTACCAGGGCGATGGAGCGTTGATGCGAGCCTGATGCGATCAACTGGCCGAAGAAGTCAGGGGTTTTACCTCGTTCAAGCAGGCTATAGACGACAACATTCCAGCCTGAATGCGATTCCCTCTGGTTGTATGCCCAGGCGCAGCCGCGTAGATCGTCGAAGGATGCGTAGGGACTTGCTTTACGCACGATGACATCTGAGAAGTAGATGGGTCTGTGCTGGTAGCGTTCGCCGTAAAGGATGGGCGCAGCGAGCAGCTCAAAAGGGCAGGCGGGGCTTTCTGCCATTGTAGCGTAGGGCAGGCCGCACATGAAGGCCACGTCTACCTGCCCGTCCGCGATCTGGTCGAAGGATTGCCCGACGCTTAGCGTGGTTGGCCGAGCTGTTTTTTCTTCCACATAGCGCGCGATGTACGCATAGGTATCGTAGATGTTGGGCGCAAGATAGGTGGCGAAACGGATTGTCTGCATTTGTTATCCTCCCATATCTGGTGAGTAGCCTGACGCCCACAAGGGGCGTCACTACATGTTGGTTTTTCCCTCCCCGCAGTCAGTGAAGTTTGATAGCTCACTAGCTTTTCCAGTCGGCCAGGAAGCGCTGGTCTTTGTCTTCAACATGCGCTCCCAGCATGGGGTGCAGTTCCATGGCGGGCGAATATTTGCTGGCGGGAACGGTTTTGCCGAGCGCTTCGGCCATCGCTCGCACGTAGTGGGGCGCGCCCCCACAGCAGATGCCGATGTAATTGATGCCAATATCTCTGGCCTCGCGCGCGAATTCGGCCATTTCGAAGCGATTATAGAGGAACGGTTCGAGCATAATCGGGAAAGCCTGTTGTCCATCGTTGGTGCGCAACGATTCGAAGGTGGCGCGCAGCGCGTCGGTTTTGAATGGCACGGGCTGAGCCGCGACGTAGCAGCTTACGGCGGAGCGAATTTTTTTGATAATGGGCAACATCGTTTGCGGTCCTCGATCACAGTTCATGCCTACGATGTCTGCTCCAGCGTCGGCCAATCGCTGGCAGGCTTCAACGTAGTCATAGCCGTCGCGTGTAGTGTGCGGCTGCACCGATGCGAGCGTAACCATAGAGGGCAGCCCGAGTTGTTTGATGACCTCGAGGGCGATCAGAGCTTCTCCCAGGTAGTCGTTTGTCTCGGAAATGACGAAATCGATGCCTTCCTCGACAGCCCAGCCAAGCTGCTCCTCGTACATGGCTCGCACGACGCGCGAGGATTCCACGGGGTTGTGTGGGTCATAGGCCCAGGTATTGCAGATGTTGCCTGCTACCAGCGCGTCGCCTTCGCGCGCGACCTCATTGGCTAGCTGCACCGCCTGCCTGTTCATGCGCTCCAGGTCGTTTTCTCTGCCGACATCCTTCAGCTTTTCGCGGTGCGCGTAATAGGTCAGGGCGACCATCACGTCGCTGCCTGCGCGCAGGAATTCGCGGTGCAATTCTTTGACCGCTTCCGGGAAGTCAAGCACGACTTCAGGGACGTATGGCCCGGCCTTGATGTAGCCGCGCCGCTCAAGCTCAAATACATATCCCTCAGCTCCCTGCACGATGCCCTGTTGCAAACGTTCCAGTATGCCTCTGCTGCTGGTAGTTCTCATTGTGTGTCTGCTCCTTTTTCTCTTTGTTCAATTGTTGGGGAACAATCGCACCCCAACGGCGGGCGGCCCTAAAGGCCCCCTCCCCGCCCATCGTCCACCCCCGCCCCTACGGATTATTTGAACCGGTCAGGGGAAAAGCGGTTGATGTCGTAGACGGTGCCTTCCCACAGGGCCAGCTGCATGAGGGTCTGGCCTACCCAGGGCGCGTATTTGTAGCCGGTGCCGCGCCAACCGACGCCTACGGTGATGTTGGGGAAGTCCGGCAGGGGGCCGATGATGAAGTTGTCATCGGCCACGAGATCATAGAAACATTGATCCACATCGGTTACATCGACGGTTGTGGCGTTACGCAGCATAGGCATACACTCTTCCACAAAGGCGGCGATGTCGTGGATGTGACTCTGCGCGAGCGTGGCGTCGGGCGGATTGTAAAAGCCAATTTTTACGCCGGGCGTCTTGCCATCGAGGATGGGATGACCGTAGATGCCCACATCGAGATAGGCAAAGACGGGCAGGGCGTTCGACGTGAACAGAGATAGCTTTTCTGGTGGGGGCATGTAATACTTGCACTGGCTGGGCCGGTCTGATTGCAGCGGGTAGCGCGCCTGGCAGCCAGCGATATGCGCAAGCACGTCGTTGGTGCCTAATCCGGCTGTAATCACCAGTTTACGCGCCAGAACCTGCCCGGCTCTGGTGGTTACACAGATAGCGTCAGGTTGTTGTTCGATGGCGCTGATCTCGACTTCTTCCATGATGTTCACACCATGCGCCTGCAAAGCTTCTTGCAAAGTGCGGGTGACGTGCGGCACATAGATGAAACCCGCCTCCACGTCGAGTCGCGCCATATCGACATCAAACTGAGGGAAACGGTGTTCAAGCGTTTCGCGCGTGAAAGCCTCAGTTTGCAAATGCAGGTCGGCGAGTACGCGGTAGCTCTGCTCGGCGTAGGTCGCGTCAAGGTTGGGCGTGACGCTTCGTTTGGCGATGTTCAGGCAACCACAGTTTATAATGAACGGTTCTGACGCTTTGCGCTCCACGTCCAGCCAGAGCCGCCGCGCTTCATAGGCCAGCCGGGCGTAAAATGGGTCGAGATAATCGTTTCTGATGGATCGCGTATAACCAAACGAAGCGGTCTTTTTATCGCCGATGCGCGACTTCTCGATGATGGTGATCTTGTCGCTCAGGGGCGCGGCGGCAAAGGCGGTCATGAGTCCCATGACGCCGCCGCCGATAATCACCAGGTCTTGAATTTGCTCGTTCATCTACGGTAACTCCTTTACCGGTAAAGCAGTTCTTGCATGACGGGTTTTTGCCCGATGACCGGAAATGTGTAGCATTTTGTGCTTTGCAGCAGCATGGCATTGCCTTCCAGGCCGCCGGGCATGACGCCGTTGTGCAGGCGTATCCAGGCGTAGTAGTGCATCGCCAGATCGTAAGCGGCATAGCGATGGGTGCTGCTTTCCTTGAAGTACGTTTTCGCCGCCACATCACTGAGCAGGACGAGGTTGTACCAGTGTCCCGCGTTCAGTTCCAGTGAGGAATAGCTGAGCAACCCGGCGTTGTGGACTAACTCGGCCATAAAAAGCTTGTCTACACGATGAATCTCCTGCACGATGGCGGGGCTAACATGCGGTTGAACGCCACTGACGAAGCCCACGAATAAGAGGCTGGCTTGAAGTAGATACTCCTGTTGCTGGTAGATGACCATGCGATGTATGCGTTTGCGGCGTTCTTCTATATACTCCAGTGAGGGGAGTGTAATAGCAACTGTTGAGTTTAGCAAGCGGAGATGAATCCTGTGCGCCATGTAGCGTAGGACGTGCAAATCTGACTTGACCTGCCAGCTTGCCTGTAATGGGGAATTCTCCAGCATTCGTAGCTGGCTGCTTTCAATATTCTTCTGCATAGACCCTGTCCTTGAAGTGAAGTAGTAGGAAAAGTGTAACGTCAATCAGAAGAGCATTTCACACAAACGGTAAAGAGAATCACATCAAACTCCGTGACTCATGCACATGAGTGAGATGCTATCCTTGAATGTGGAAATGCCGCTATTTCTGAGACTAAGAGGACATGGCAAGAGATCTTTTATAGATACTTTTGCGCCGGGTTAGTGCAGCCTGAGGCCGGGTGCGTGCGTAGAAGAGCAAAAAAAGGGCTGGGAGGAGCGGAATAACATCCAATCGTGTAGTTTCATGATACCATCACCCCTTAAATACTTTCCTGGTTGGAGGAGATATACTGCGGTAATTCTATTGTAGGTTATGTAACGCTGTTTGTCAATCATCAGATCATTTGGGATGGTACAATCCAGGCAAATGTTATGATAGGGAACATTCATATTTCGGCAAGAATGGAGGCATTACATGGGCGAATATGATGAGTTGCTCAAAGGGTTGAGGCAGCAAGAAGAGGATGTCCAGTTCGCCAGTTTTGGCAATGATATGGCGCTGGCTGTGGGCATGGCTCTGGTGCAGGCGGCGCGGGATAAGGGTAAGGCAGTGACGGTAGATATTACGCGCGGCGGCCAGCAACTGTTTCACTTTGCGATGGCAGGTACTTCTATCGACAACGGCGAGTGGGTGAAGCGCAAAAACAGGGTGGTCAATCGCTTTGGGCATAGCTCGTACTATATAGGTGTTTCTTTGAAGAAGGCAGGTCAGACGATTGAAGAGAAGTATTTGCTGCCGGAAAGCGACTATGCCGCTCACGGAGGAGCGTTCCCACTTATCATAAAAGGAGTGGGAGTGGTTGGCACGATTACCGTTTCGGGTCTGCCACAGCAGGAGGATCACGAACTAGTGGTGAACGCGCTCAAACAATTCTTAGCAGGGAGCGCAAAATAGAAGAATTGTGTTTAAGGAAACCACCGGTTACTAGCGGTCAGGCGAGCGGAACCATTACCATGTGGGTAGTGGGAGGGTAGAAGATTTTTCAAGAATAACTTGTAGGGGCGGGGGTAGGG
>JBOGTO010000449.1:0-2349 GCA_050695155.1 Ktedonobacteraceae bacterium | reverse complement strand
GTCTCTGTCCTTGAGGGTGCCGCTCCTGAAATTACGAACCCAGCACCTGTGAACCCCAGTTGTTGGTAACGATGGTTGATGCAGCGTCCAACTGGCTGATGCTCGGGAACTTGATATTGGCATATTGCGAGGCAGGAGGCAGTTTTGCCGCCAGGTCCGCCGGTACTTTGTTCTGAGAAACCAGCGTCTGGTAACGCGCCGGGTGCGCATAACCCTTCAGGTAGAAGAGTTGCCCCTCATCGGAGAAGATGTACTCCATCCACAGGCGAGCGGCGAAAGGATTGGGCGCGGTCTTGTTCACGATGGAGACATAGGGGCCGGCCAGCGAACCGTCTGACGGGATGACGACCGACAGGTTTGGTTTGCCAGCGAGCTGGTCGCGGAAGCCCAGTCCCAGGTAGTCCCACATGACCGCAATGGCGACTTCGCCTTTCGAGACATTGGCAACGCTGGAACGCGCGACGGTGAAGTTGCCATTTTTCTTCAATTTGGCGAAGAAGTCGATGCCAGGTTGGATATTGTCCAGGCTACCGCCATTGGCGAGCGAGGCAGAATAGACTGCAATGAATGCGTCATTGGCCTGGCGAGGGTCGCCATCGATGCCGACCATATTCTTGTAGCTATTGCTGAGCAAGTCGGCGAAGGAGGCCGGAGGATTCTTGACGATATCGGTGTTGATGACGAAAGCCTGCGCCCCGTAGTACTCGGTACACCAGTTGCCATCGGGGTCCTTGAGGCTGGCATCAATGTCACTCCAGTGCGAATGCTTGTAGGGTGTCACCAGCCCCTGCTGAACGGCTTGCGGGCCAAACTTGAAGCCGACATCACCGATATCGCCGTGCGCGTGGGTTTTGGAGTTCTTGAAGACCACCAGTTCCTGCGCCGAGGAATACTCCGCCTCGACTTTGTACTGCACAGGTATGCCATAGTTTTTGGTGTAGCCTGCCAAAATATCGGCGTAGTCGGCCCACTCGGGCGGGATGCCGATGGCTTGCAACTGGCCCTCAGTCTTGGCGTGCGCCATCAAGGTAGGTAAATCAATGGGGCCTGCCATGTTGACGGTGGGTGTGGGTGTCGTGCCGCCGCCGCCACTGGTGCCGCCACATGCCTCGAGGAAGGCCGAGAGCGCGGCACCGGAAAGGCCGATTGCGCCAGCCCGCTTCATAAATTCGCGGCGATTATGCGGGGAAAATAACGGGTCGAATAGCTCGCGTTCCTGGCTACTCATGTTGTGTACCTCCATATGCCTGGTTGAATTGGTCAGCCTGACAAAATAAAAAACGCACTTCGCAGACAATACGGCAAATATAGGGAAGAAGCTCTACCCTACAAGTAGTACGTCGAAAATCACTCGTTTCTTACAGGCAAAGAGAGAAGCCAGCCGCCCATGCCCAACTTTCCCTATTCACTAAGGATGAGATAATATATGTAGAGAGTCTAACAGGTTCACCACTGGCTGACAAGGTACATTCTATACATAGTGGTCGCTCTGCACGCTTTCCGGCATGATATAATTCATGTATGTTCTCGAATCGCACCGTGCAACGTTTTCGAAGCGTTCAGCGTTTGCTGGACCAGCTAGACCCGCAGGAAAGCCCTCTGGTGTGCGTTGTGCCGGGTTCTGATACTCCGCAAGGGAATATCATTGTCTTCCCTGGCTCTTTCAATCCGCCGACGACCGCGCATCTCGCTATGTTGAGGCAGGCCCGTCAGTTTGGACGCGCGCATGACGGAATGCTCGTCTATGCTGCCATGAGCAAACGCACCACCGATAAGGAAACGGTAGAGCGTCCTTTGCTGGTTGACCGTATCCTTTTGCTGGATACGGTGTTGCATAACCATGCGCGCCATACCGGCATTTTGCTGTTTAATCGGGGATTATATGTGGAGCAAGCCGAGGCGGTACGTGCCACCTTTCACCAGGTGAAGCAGCTTTACTTCTTGCTTGGTTTCGATAAGATCGTGCAAATATTCGATGCCCGCTACTATCAAAACCGCGATAAAGCCTTGCGCGAGCTATTCGCGTTGGCGGATATTCTGGTTGCGCCCCGCGCTGGAGCAGGCTCTGCCGAATTGAACGCGCTGCTGGCTCAACCTGAAAACGTGCCTTTCGCCAGGCATGTGCATCTACTCCCTTTGAATAACAGTTACCGCGATATTTCTTCCAGCCGCATTCGTCAGGGTGTAGCTGCGCATGAACAGGATGTGCCGCCAGAAGTGCGGCGTTTCATACGCGATACAGGTGCCTATGCGCCACCGGAGCAATTAGCAGACGGCTCGACGAGGGATGTCTATGGGGAACGTATGAAAGCCATCAGGGATGTTATTCATCCATGCGAAGAACATATG
>JBOGTO010000448.1:0-4076 GCA_050695155.1 Ktedonobacteraceae bacterium | reverse complement strand
GCCATGTATTCTTCGCGGTCGCCATGTATTCTTCGCGGTCGCCATGTATTCTTCGCGGTCGCCATGTATTCTTCGCGGTCGCCATGCAGCGATATTGACTCTGCGCCTTTTAGTGGGTATGCTTGCTTATACGAGGAAATGCGTTGCATATGCCAATCCAGGAGCATACCCATGTCTCAATCTCCCTCAAGCTATCGATTGATCGACGAGATCAAGATTCGCCGCGAAGCCTTCGGTGGCATCCTTTACAAGTATGGCTGCGCCGACCGGGGCGCGCTCTCCTTCATCAATTCTCGGCAACTTATCGAGCTAATGTTGACCGCGCAACAAACATATGGGGGAGATTTGAGCGCAGCTGTCGAGCATTCCAACTTTTCCGCGACCAGCAAGCAGAAATTGTACGCAGCCCTTGACGATCTCGCCCGGCGCGGCTACGTGCTGATTAGTGCATAATATTTTGAAAGGAGCATTTCGCCATGCCAGAACCAGTACGCTTTCTTGGGCGACAGACACGCAGGCAAATGCCTGGGACGGTTGGCCCATTGCACCCGGCTGCCCTGGTTGCCATGCAGCAAACGGGGCAAGCGCCTGCGCAAAGTAGCAATCGCGGGTCGCAGCGCTTCTTGCAGGGCGGCTTATCCGCGCCCATTACAGTGACGTGGGAGATTACCGCCGCGTGCAATATCGCCTGCGTGCATTGTCTTTCGGCGTCAGGCAAAAGACGCCCGCGCGAATTGACTACGCAACAATCGCTGGCGCTGGTGGATGAGCTGGCCGAGATGCAGGTTTTTCAGATCCACTTCGGCGGCGGCGAACCTTTTCTCTATCCCGGCATCTGGCAGGTACTCGAACGCTGCCGCGAGCGTGAAGTAGTAATGTGCGTCAGCACCAACGGCACGTTGATTACGCCTGAGCGCGCGCGCCGCCTGGCACAACTCGATCCCATCTATTTTCAGGTCAGCCTGGATGGCGGCACACCGCAGACCAATGATCGCATTCGCGGCCAGGGCGTCTTCACACGCGCTTTGCGTGGCCTCGAATTGCTGGCAGCCGAAAAACTCAGCCTGACCGTCAACAGCGTCTTGACGCGCTACAGCTTCGCCGAACTGGATCGCTTATACGAGATTGCCGCCAGTTTCGATGCGAAATTGCGCGTCACACGCCTGCGTCCCTCCGGTCGAGGGCAGCAGGTTTGGGATGAACTGCACCCGACGCGCGAACAATATAAGGAGTTTGCCGACTGGCTTGGCGAACACCCCGATGTGCTGACCGCCGACTCGTTCTTTCACCTCAACGCCTTTGGCAACAAACTGGCCGGACTCGATATGTGCGGCGCGGCCACCGCTACCTGCTGCATCTGTCCCGAAGGCGAGGTCTATCCGTGCGCCTTCTTCCAGGCTCCAGAATTTGAGGCGGGCAATCTCCATGACCACCGCTTTCAAGACATCTGGCGCAGTTCCGCGCTGTTCGCTTTCTATCGTAACATGGGCGGCGGCTCCTGTAGCGGCTGCGGGCAATACGGCGTCTGTCACGGCGGCTGCCCCGCCACCAAATGGTTCGTGCATCAAAGCCTGCAAATCAAAGACCCTGAATGTGTCCTATTGTAGGGGTGCGATCTATCGCGTCCGCCCCTTGATAACCGGTAGCAACGGTTTCCATGTTCTCTGCTTAATACAGCCGAGCAAGACGCCAATTTCATATGCGCAATCATCCAGCAGCGAGCAGAACGCAAAGCTGCTGGTTGTCATACGCGGGCGCAAACGCGCATAGTTTACGCCAATCACAATAGCGCATAGAATGAACGCCAGCAGTAAGAGCGGCGGGAAAATCATACCAACCAACAGCGCAGGCAGCGTGTAGTAGCGCGTCAGGTGACGGCACAAATGATAGACATAAGACAGATGCCCGCGCAATGTAGCTCGCAAGACCACGAACGGATTAAGCGAGATGCGCTGCCGCCGCAACGCGACAAGACGTTTGCGCGTGCCGAAGAGCGTGAACATGGTGGCAAAGAGGAAGAACAACATTGATAGAATACCTGGTCCTGGCCGAGGGCGACCGCAAGGGTCCCCACCCCACTCCACTCCACCCCCGCCCTTACAATGACTACGGGATTGTCGCCGCGTCCTGCGTATCATTGTAAGGGCGGGGGTGGTGGAGTGGAGGGGTGGGGACCCTTGCGGTCGCCCTCGTAGTCCCAGTATTCCCCCAATCGTCAATGCCGCGAAGGTGGCTTGTTCGGGTGGAAGAAGCAGCACGCGGCGTTCAGTCGGGTGGCGTTTGAGTAGTGCAGCTTCGGCTGAGGCATAGGAGATGCGGGTTTTCACAAATCCCAAAGGGGTTGTGCGATAATCGTGCAGGACGATGCCGCGCGGCTCGTAACGAATGGCGGAACCGCTTAACAGCAAGCGGCGGCAAAAATCGACATCTTCACCAAAGGTGAGCGGGGCGAAGCCATCCACTTTCTGCCACGCGCTGTGCCGCACAAGCAAGTTGGCGGTTGGTAGATAGGTGAGCGGTCCTTCCAGCTTGACCTGTTGTGGACGCACACCCATAAATAGCGAAGAGCATACATCTTCGTATTTGCCGAGCGCGCTGCGCCGCTCACAGGCGCGAATCATGCCGCCGACCGCGCCGATATGCGCATCTTCAAAAATTGGCGTCAGTTCTTTCAACCAGTCCGGTGTAGCAACGCAATCGCTATCGATGAAAGCCAATACCTCCATTCGCGCCTGTTCTGCTCCACTGTTGCGAGCGGTCGCCACACCCTTTTGCCGTGTGTGCCTCACAACATACAGCGCTATTTTCTTAGCAGCATACTCACAATCCAGACGTTTTACCAGCGCGCCAGTATTATCGCTGGATGCATCATCAACGACAATCACTTCTATACAATCTGGCGTGTAATGCAAGTTTAGCAAAGCCACAAGGCATCGTTCAAGCTGCCGCGCTCGATTATAGGTAGGGATGATGATAGAAACGCCCGGCCATGTCTCAGGCGCAACGGAAGGGCCAACATCGAGCAGCCCTTTCCAGTACAGTTGCTCGCAGAGCGTCTCGACCCGCTTGAGCGGCAATTTGAGCAGCGCGGCCAGTTCAGCGCAAGTCCGTTCTTCGCTACAAGACGCTATTAAGCGAAGCATGGTTGGGCCGGGCCGCAATACGCGCAGTGGATAATCACAAATGAGCGTTTCTCCATGTATGTGAACGCTGCGCGCCAGGCGATAGCATCCCGGCTGAGGTTGCTGGTAGGGAACCTTCATCTGCCCTCCTGCATTTGCGCAATCAAAGCGCACAATTGTCCCGGCGTGACCACTTCGTAGCGATGATCCAATCCCTGCACCAGCTTGCTAATATCGGTCGGTGCCATGCTCCAGGCATATAGATAGATATTTAGGAAGATTGGATTCTGTATCCGAGCCGGAGTATTGATTTTAATCAGTTCGAGTGCGCGCGCAGCACTTTTAGCGAGGCCGAGATTTTTTATCACTGGCACACCTGCTACCACGCGCCATTCACTCCGCCTATACGAGTCGCCAGTCAATATACCGCGCACTCCAAAGGGCGAGAGCGACTTCGCATACTGTGCCTGCCACGCGCGATAAGGGAACAGCCTTGATAAAAGACCATCTAATACTTCGATGGTATGCAAGTCCATCTGTTGCATCAATGTCGCGGTGCGTTGCAGGTATGCGCTTAGCCGGTCAGCAGGCCAGTACGAGGGCCAGATGTAGGCCGCGCCACTCGGCCCGGCAATCAGTTCATCGTTCCGCGTGGCTGTATTGCGATAATATGCGGCCAGCGTAGGCGCAGCCTCAGTCAAAATTGGCGCGATTGTCCAGCCGAGAGGGATACTGCCACGCGCCGTATCCTGCCATAGCCGGTACATACGGTGCTGGTTGAATTGCAGATTATCGCCATCACTGATGGTGAATGAAATGTATATTCGCGCCGATTCGCACCTTCGCGCCGTATAAGGACGAGGGCGGCGCAAGCGCCCCCACCACCTCCCCCGCACCGTATAAGGACGAGGGCGGCGCAAGCGCCCCCACCACCTCCCCCGCACCGTATAAGGA
>JBOGTO010000447.1:0-3337 GCA_050695155.1 Ktedonobacteraceae bacterium | reverse complement strand
GACCGGGGCGAGCGCAGATCCTTCGCTGCGCTCAGGATGACAGGCCAGGCGAGGAATGACAGACGAAACGAGGAACGACAGGCGAAGCGCAGGATGACAATCTCTGGCGACCAGCGCGTTGCAAACAACCTGTGGGTGAAAGATAGGTGTGTCTCCTGACGATTGGCAATATATGGTAAACTACGTTCACTGAGTGAAAAATAAGTATTATTTCATGGGAACTTCTGGATTGCCAGTTTAAGGGAAAGAATAATGGAAGAACATGAAGAAGAACCTCAGAGTCACCCACTATTTGAGGTTGCTGGTATGTTTGCTATTGGAGAACCAGGTTGGGCTGACAAACATGATGCGTATCTGGCAGAGACCTATATAGAGAATCATGACTATGATGAATGATCTGTTAGTTGATACTTCTGATCGGGTTATTAGTAAGTAATCTATGCAAAACTCTCACGATCCCTATCTTTCTCTGCGGTTCCGCGATTTCCGGTTTTTACTGGTTGGCATATTTTTCGCGGGTTTAGGCTCGCAGATGATTACGGTTGCCATTGGGTGGGAGCTGTATATACGGACGGGTTCCGCGCTGGCGCTGGGCATCGTGGGGTTGGTGCAGGTTATCCCGATTTTTATTCTCTCCCTTCCTGCTGGTCAGCTTATTGACCGCTTCAACCGCAAACGTATTGTGATCTGGTCGCAGCTTGTCCTGATGCTGTGTTCGCTTGGTTTGACGGTACTTTCATTCACGCATGGCTCGCTGCTGCTGATCTACGTTTGCCTGCTAATCTACGGTTGCGCGGTGGCGTTTGATAGCCCGGCCAGCGCCATTCTGGTTGCGCAAATTGTGCCGGAACGGGCTTTTGAGAACGCGGCCACCTGGGAGAGCAGCATCGGGCAACTGGCGTCCGTGCTTGGCCCGGCGCTGGGAGGGCTGCTCATCGCCTTGAATAGTGCGACGATTGTGTATGCCCTGAACGCCGTAGCCGCGCTGATCTTTGTTATTTTGCTTCTCTTTATGCGTATCGAGGGGCAAAAGACGTACTCCATCGAGGCGACGACGTTTGGCGCGATGGTAGAGGGTCTGAAATTTCTGAAGAGTACTCAGATTATCCTGGCGGCTATCACACTGGATATGTTCGCGGTGCTGCTGGGCGGATCTACGGCGCTTTTGCCCATCTTTGCGAAGGATATTTTGCATGTTGGGCCGTCGGGCCTGGGATGGTTACGGGCCGCTCCATCCGTTGGCGCGTTAGGTATGTCCTTTGTCACAGCGCACGCGCCCCCGCTCAAGAAGGCGGGCCGCACCCTCTTGATAGTGATTGCCTGTTTTGGAGCCGCGACTATCGTCTTTGGCATATCGCGCGTATTCTGGCTCTCGCTTTTGATGCTTCTCGTGCTTGGCGCGATGGATAATATCAGCGTGGTTATTCGCAGCACGCTGTTGCTGACGCGCACGCCGGATGCGCTGCGCGGGCGCATCACGGCCATCAACTTCATCTTTATCGGCGCGTCCAACGAACTCGGCGGCTTTGAGTCGGGGCTGGCGGCGCAGTTTTTCGGACCTGCTATCGCGGTAGCCGCAGGCGGAGTGGGTACCATCCTGGTCGTACTCTGCGTCGCATTGTTGTGGCCGGAAATGCGCCGCCTCGGCAGATTGAGCGAGAGCAAGGCCGAACAACTTTGAACCGCTCGCGCTAGATGCCTAAAGCGAAGATTTTGCCAACCGTACTGCCCGCGTAAAGTACCCCATTCGAGATGGAGGGCGAGCCATAGTAAGCGCCATTGCGGTTGAAAAGCTGAGTTCCCGTTGTTGAATTGATCAGGGTTAGACTTGCTCCATACACCAGCGCGATCACGCCGGGTACTTCGGTGAGCGCTCCCAGCACCGTTTGGGGCAGGCACGTCTGCCAGAGGAAGTTACCGGTGGCGGGATCGAGCAACTGCACGCTGCCGCCGCACGTCTGCCCCTTGATGGTCGTATTGCCGCCAGCCACATAGATGCTGGAACCATCCCACACCGCCGACGAGATGCTGCCTTTGCCACACTGGGGACATGCGCCGGGAATGGCGATTACCGAGGACCACACGGGGCCACTGTTGAGCGAGGCCCGGTTGAAGGCATAAAAGATGCCGTTCTTGTCCGCCGCGCCCACCATCTTTTGCAGAGTGCCGTGAATGGTCGCCGTGAAAAGCATCGGAGTACCCGCGAAATCGGCATCACTCGTCAGTCGCTGGTTCAGGGGAATTTGCCAGGAGTCCAGGTAGGTCAGATCCGATGCCCGGAGTTTGACAATGCCGATGGAAATATGATCGCTGGTACACCCACCCTGAGTGCCTGCCGTGAAATAGATGGACCCGTCGGATGCATCATAGGTTGGAGATGACCAGATGCCGCCTCCTACACACCCGGCAGGCACGCTGTTGAACGTATTCACGATGCCGCCGGTTGATGCATTCAACTCGAAGAACTGCCCGGCGATCAGCTTACAGCCGTTGCCTTCACCCGTCGTCGCGGAACCGATGTAGACATTGTTGCCCAGCACGAGGGGCGAGTCCCAGATGAAGGTGTTGATGGATGAGTTGCCGATAGCAGTATGCCAGATGACCGCTCCCGTCGCGGCGTTCAGCGCGTAGAGGTGGTCATCTCCTCCTCCTACGAAGACTACTGAAGTGGGTGTTCCATTGATAGGCACAGTGGCAACGGCAGCTGAACTTACCACGCCGAGCGGATTGTAGGTAACACACGTAGTGGCCGCTCCTAGATTCTGTTGCCAGACCTGGTGGCCGCTCAAATTCGCGCCATGCTCGAACCCATCAAATGAACCCCAGTACACCATACTGTTGGCAACCACCGGTTGAGAGAATATTTTTCCGCCGGACTGGATAGACCAGTGAAGTTTTAATTTGGGCGCGGATGACTGGTTGATGATAGTCTCGGCTTGATTGTAGCCGCTGCGCCCGGCATTATACATATATGTGGGCCAGTCGCCTGCACTGGCCGCTTTAGCAGCTCTCTGGGAGCTTTGATCCGCGTAAATACGCGGAATGGCGAAAAAAATACCGGCCAGTATGATGATGAGTGCCAGTGCGGAAAGAGCGCCGTACTTCCACTTTTTCGAGAAAAAGTGGTGTGCAGAGGTCGATTGAAAGCGTTGGTCGCGCATGGTAGCTATTCTCTCTTTGTTGTTCTAATCTTTCAGATTAAATATAACATTTCTCATCCATTGATGAGTATAACAAAAGAGTGAAGGAGTGGTTATAAATCGAAATATGCTGTGTTATTTGCTTAACCTGATACTTATACAATATGTAGGGACTGAGCCAGAGCGGGGGCAAGCCT
>JBOGTO010000446.1:0-18225 GCA_050695155.1 Ktedonobacteraceae bacterium | reverse complement strand
TGGCACAAGAATACCGTCGAGCGAAGGCAACGCGCTATGCAATGGTCCCGCCAGTAGCATGGTGATCCAGGCAAAGACGAAGACGATGTCCGCGCCATAGAAATATGGGTAGACATGCCAGCTTGCGGAGAGGAAGAACATCAGGCTAAGCAACATACCAAAGAAGGCGGCTGGTCGGAAAAGGAAACCAAACAGGGTACCCAGACCAATGGCTACTTCACCCAGGATGATTGCTATACCGAACAAATGTGCATGGGGCAAAACCATGTTCATCAAGAAACTGCGGATGGGCGAGCCGTGCGCGAAACCGATAATCTGGCTGCCAATATAGCCCGGCGAGCGCGAGTTAAAGAACTGCGGGTCGGTCACTTTCTGGATGCCTGCATAAACAAAAGTGACGGCGAGAAAGAGGCGCAGCGGCAAGAGCGCCCATTCCAGAGGATTCGCTCTCGTCCACCAATGAGATGCATTTACATCAGGACCTGCATTGGGCATAGCTGGTTGTATATGAGATGGCGGAACGAGAGGCATAGCCGGTTTGCCTCGCGTATTTCCGGTTTGCTTCATCAATATCTATCCCTGGGTTGAATTACAATAGGTTCTCAGATACTATACTACGCGAATTATAGCGCACATGACCGCCATTTACACTCCTGGCGCTCTATGTATAGCCCGATAGTTGCCCTGAGTATAGCAGGAATTCATCAGGAAACAATAAAAAGCAGTCCTCAATTGTAAGGAATTTGTAAAATCTGCTGCTAAAAACACTTGACTTTTCTAAGCTCTGCCTGTACACTTCTACCAGATTGATCGTCGTTTAGTTTTAGTTCACAAACGCAAGATTAAACAGCCTTGAACCTCATGATTTCCTCATTTTACACCCGATGCCTCATTATTTTGTATAGTCTATTTGCGCTATGTCTCATTGCCCGCAATCAGACCAACACGACTTTATGCAGAGAGGAGGTGAATGTGTGAGAGGAAAGCTCCGTGATAAACGTGCTGATGCCAGGCAAGACCATTTTAAGCGCGACGTGATTACGCGCCGCCGCCCTGCCAAACGCGATAACCGCGCCGTTGCGCTCCTGAATCGACCGTTAGCAGACGACTATCTGCCTGTTGATGAGGACGAACTGGACGAGGCCATCGCCAGCCAGAAAAATTAATCGATGGCCTGTCCTTGCTGCTACGGAATATCGATCTCCGGGAACAAGCGACGCGCTATCACAAGGCGTTGTATTTGCGCCGTTCCTTCGAAGATATCGAAGACTTTCGCGTCGCGGAACCACTTCGCGAGGAATTGCTTGCGCGCGCTATTTTCGCCTGGCGCGGTAATGCGCACGCCTGCGGCGGTAACTTTCATCACCAGGCCGCCCGCGTAAGCCTTGCTCATCGAGGCTTCCTTCGAGTTGGGGATGCGGCGGTCCGCCATCCAGGCTGCGCGCCACACCAGGAAACGCGCCATCTCGATTTCCTGACGCAATTCCTCTAACTCATCCTCGATTTCGCGCCGCTTATGAACAGGGAAACCCTTTGGAAGTTCTTCGCAGACCCACTCGCTGGTCGTCTCGTAAGCGGCGCGCGCGATACCCACCGCCAGCGAACCCACCATTGGGCGGGTCGCATCGAGCGTTCCCATCGCAGCCTTGAAGCCAGCCTTTTTACTACTTTCGCGTCCAGACAGCAGATTTTCTTTCGGAATGCGGCAATTCTCGAAGATCAGTTCGGCGGTCTGCGAGGCGCGCAAGCCCATCTTCTCTTCGATGCGCCCGACGATAAAGCCGGGAGTGCCTTTGGGAACCACGAACGGGCGAATACCCTCGCGTCCCAGGCTTTTATCAATGGTAGCGAAGGTAACAACGATGTCAGAGCGCGCCCCGTTGGTGATGTAGTGCTTATGGCCGTTAAGTACCCACTCATCGCCATCCAATACTGCTGTAGTAGACATGCCTGCTACGTCGGAACCGATGCCCGGCTCCGTCAGCGCCAGCGCGCCCCAGTGCAGTTGACCGTCCATGTAGGGGACAAGGAAGCGCGCCTGCTGTTCGGACGTTCCCTGCGATAGAATAGGCGGCGCGGCCAGCCCCGGCCCAGGAATCGCCGTAGAGAGCGCGGCATCGCCCCACGCCATTTCCTCTTGCGCGAGAACAGAGAGTACATTTTGCTGGCGTTCCTCCTCGCCCGTATCCTGCTGGCGCGCCTGGCCTGCCGCGCCCGCCCAGTAGCGCTTCTGCATATTCCAGAAGAACGATTCGGGAATCTTCTCCGCGTGGTCGCATTCCAGCGAAATAGGGCGCATCTCCTCTAAGGCCACCTGGTGGGCATAATCGCGCGCCGCCTGTTGTGATTTACTCAGGGTAAAATCTATCATCGTCGCTACTCCATCGCTGCCGCGTTACGCGCCCACATCTCGACGGGATGATCCTGGATAAAGCCTGCGCCGCCCAGAATCTGAATTGCGTCGATAGTGGCCGACTTCGCCATCTTGAGCGCCTGGCGTTGCGCCGCCCCGGCATCCCTTACCAGCGTCTCAAGTTCAGTATCGCCATCCCATTCTGTAGCCGCGCGCCAGACATACAGGCGAGCTGCGTCAAGCTTCATCGCCATCTCCGCCACCATAAAGGCGATGCCCTGGTACGAGGCGATGGGTCGCCCAAAGGCGATGCGCTCCCTGGCGTAATGCATGGCATACTCGAGTGAGGCTCGCGCCATGCCGCAGGCCACGCTCGCTCGCACTATGTTGTAAAGCGTAGCTGTTCGTACTATGCCGCTATTGCCCGGCTCGCCCAGCATACAACTCGCGGATATGGGCGTGTTGTTGAAGTCAAATGACGCGCTCGGCACGGCGATCAGTCCAAGTTTATGCGCGTCACTCTGTACCTGCAAACCCTCTGCTTGAGTGGGAAGCAGCATAGCGCACAGGCCGCTATAGCCACCTGTGCCTTCCATGCGCAACAGTACAACACGCGGGCTGGACCCTGCGCCGTGCAAAACATCGCGCTTGGTGCCATTCACGATATACGCATCGCCATCTCTATGTGCGGTAGCGCTGATGCCGGCCAGTTCATAGCCGCCGGTGCGTTCCGCGAAAGCCAGGCTGCCGCGCTGTGTAGCCGCGCCGCGCTCATCGCAAAAGGGCGGAATATAAGTGCGCTGCTGCTCCTCGTTCCCGGCCAGCATGACCGCGACCGGCCCCATCAAGGAGCCGATCACGTTCATAGCCAGCGCGCCATCGCCGAAACCCAGTTCTTCCGCGATAAGCGTATACGTCACAGCCTCGATTGCGCCCGACCCGCCAAATTGCTCTGGAAAGGGCATGGTCAAGCCGGTTTGCGCCAGCGTGCGTAGTAGCTCCGGCGCGGCATCGCCCTGCTTCTCAGATGCGCGACCTTGAGGGCGCAACTGCTCCAGAGCGACGCTGCGCGCCAGGTTGCGAATCTCCTCTTGCTCCTCGGATGGGGCAAAGTTGGGCATAGATTCTTATATCCTTTCGATAACCATGCCGTTAGCCATGCCGCCGCCTTCGCAGATGGTCTGGAGGCCATAGCGACCGCCCGTGCGCTCCAACTCGTTCAGCAGGAAGGTGGTGAGACGCGCGCCCGACGCTCCCAGTGGATGCCCGATAGCGACCGCGCCACCATTGACGTTGACCTTCGACAGGTCCGCGCCCGTTTCGCGCTGCCATGCCAGCACGACGCTGGCAAAGGCTTCGTTGATCTCCACCAGGTCTATCTGGTCAAGCGTCAGTCCGGCGCGTTGCAACGCTTTCTGAGTGGCCGGAATGGGACCAGTCAGCATGAAGATGGGGTCGGAACCAACGACAGAGAAGGAGACGAAGCGCGCGCGCGGCTTCAGGCCCAGCCTTTCGGCGACGCTGCGTTCCATAATCATCACGGCGGCGGCTCCGTCGCTGATCTGCGAGGAGTTGCCGGCGGTAATCAGTCCATCGGGTTTGAAAGCAGGTTTGAGGCTCGCCAGCTTTTCCAGGCTGGTATCGGAGCGGATGCCTTCATCTTTATCAAAGATAGCGGTAGTGCCGTCTTCATTCTTGACTTCGATGGGTATGATCTGGCTTTTGAAACGACCCTCGGCGGTAGCTTGCGCTCCCCGGCGATGGCTCTCAAGGCTGAAAGCATCCAGTTCTTCGCGGCTGATCTCCCACTTATGCGCGATAAGATCGGCGCTGATGCCCTGGTGAACCAGTCCATTATCGTAGCGTTTGACCATGCGCGGGCCAAATGGCGCGCCCGGTCCCTGCGAGGTTGACCCCATCGGCACCCTGGTCATGGACTCAACGCCGCCCGCAATGACGATATCATACGCGCCACTGATGACGCCCTGAGCCGCAAAGTGAATGGTCTGCTGGCTCGATCCGCACTGGCGGTCAACGGTGGTACCCGGAACGCTTTCGGGAAAACCAGCCGCCAGCGCTGCATTACGCCCTACATTCAGACCTTGCTCCCCAACCTGGCTGACGCAGCCCACGATGACATCTTCAACTAATCCAGCATCGATGCCCGTGCGCTTGACCAGCGCCGCCAGCACCTCGGCCATCAAATCTACCGGGTGCCAATCTTTCAATCGCCCGTTCCTGCGCCCAACGGCGGTACGAGCGGCATCCACAATCACTGCTTCGCGTTGTGCCATGACTTTGCTCCTTGCTTGTATGGTGATAACTTTATTGGTGGCAATAGGAGGACATACTTCTTTGTACGAGTTATTGTACGCGACCAACAGGGTAGACTTCAAGGTTGGTAAGAAATTGCTCAAAAATAACTTTTCGCTCCAGTCCATCGAAAGCTATGCTGGGAATCTGGATACTGTTCTTCAACAATGGTTGGCATGGCAATGATAGCATCTTGAGTTCCGTGTATTCAATAAGCTTGCCTGAACGAACTAGCCCCTATCCACGTTGCTCAATGCGCCAGCCGCACATTCGCCGGGAACCCGCTAAAACGCGCTCGCAACACCTCCACGCCGTGCTGATTAACAAAAGTCCCTGTGGCTTTGAATAGTCGCTTCTCCATGTCTTTCTCTGTGAAGGTCACGGTACAGGTGATGGTGTCGCCGATATACACTGATGCGATGTAGTAGAAGTGCATCTCGGTCGCCAGGAAGCCGATCATGCCGCCGATGTGGGTTATCATACTGCTGGTGAGCAGGCCGGGGATGTTGCGTCGCCCGAAAAAGTTGCTTCGCGCAAACGTTTCATCGATATGGTAAGGGTTATAATCACCGGTGACACCGCAGAAGAGCGCAACATCGCCCTCGGTAAAGGTGCGCCGGAAAGTGAAGGTTTGGCCGGCCTGTATGGCATCGAAAGCTTCGCGTAATTGTTGCTTAAATTCGGGGGTTGCCTCTGACATTGGTTTACTCCATCTCTTTGCATGAACATAGCGCCTGCCTCATCCTACCACAAGAAGTTTTTCAGGTGTGAAGAGAATACGTGATACAATAAGAATCAAGCAAGGGATAGATAGAGCGCCGGGGCGGGATGAAGCTATCTATGACTTCTGGAATGGGATCAGCACTGCTCAATGATGATGTACGAAGGAAAGCATATGCTGAAAGTAGCACTTATTGGCGCGGGAAGCGCGGTGTTTGCCCAGAGGACGATTACAGATATTCTGGCAATTGATGGACTGGATGCAGGTACTTTTGCCCTGGTTGACCTGGATAGCGAGCGACTGGAACTGGCGCGCGAAGTTGCTGAACAGACGATCCGCTCTGCCGGAAAAACATGGACTGTGCAGGCCACCACAGACAGGCGCAGTGTGCTGCCGGGCTGCGACTACGTTATCAACATGATTGAGGTTGACGGGCTGGCAAATGTCCACTCCGATTACGCCATTCCCCTGAAATATGGCGTGGATCAATGTATCGCCGATACGATTGGGCCGGGCGGAATTTTCAAATATTTGCGTACCGCGCCATCCTGGCTTGCTATTTGCCGCGACATAGAAGAACTCTGCCCGCGCGCGCTGGTCATCAACTATAGCAATCCCCTGTCCGCCCTCGTGCTGACTGCCTTACGCGCAACCTCGCTGCAAGTGATCGGCCTCTGCCAGTCAATCATACAGACCGCCTACGAACTGGCGGACTACATGGATGTGCCATATGAGCATATGCGCTACCGCTGCGCGGGTATCAACCATCTCTCGTGGTTTGTCACGCTTGAAATGGATGGCGAAGACCTGTATCCCCGCCTGCGCCACGCGGCAGACGACCCGGCTATTTACGAGCAGAACCCCGTGCGCTTCGATCTGATGCGCGCCTTTGGCTACTTCACTACCGAATCCAGCGGGCATGTCTCTGAATACGTTCCCTATTTTCGCAAACGGAAAGAGTTGATCGAACACTATGTGCGTATGCAGCCAGACATGGTCGGCGGTGAACGCGCCAGCAGGTGGCCCACGGATCGCGCGGAACACGACGAGCGACTGCGTGACTATCTGGAGCGCGAACGGCGGGGAGAACGCGCATTTTACCTTGAAAGGGGACTGGATGCTGGTTCGTACATTATCGAGGGTCATGCCCTGAACCGACCTCAGGTGATTTATGGTAATGTTGGTAATAGCGGGTTGATCGAAAATCTGCCGCGCGATGGGTGTGTAGAGCTTGCCTGCCTGGTTGATGGCAACGGTATCCAGCCGCTCCAATTTGGCCGCTTACCAACGCAACTCGCCGCACTCGACAGCGTACATATGATGATACATGACCTGCTGGTGCAGGCGCTTCTCAACGAAGAGCGTGAAGCAGCAGTGCAGGCTCTGATGCTCGATCCGCTCACTGCCTCAGTTTGTTCTTTGACGGAGATACGCCAGTTGTTCGATGAAATGGCATCGACACAGCAGACCTATCTCCCACATTTTATCAATCCAGTATAAAAAGAAGGAGTGTAAGTATGGCTGATATTGTTCCCTACTTAGAACGTATTCGCGCTCGTTTTGAGCAACCCGAAACGCGAGCAACATTTCAAGGCTTTGCCAGAACTATTCAGTTCATTTTTACTGATCTGCACCGTAACTTTGCGCTGAGTATTGACAAAGATAGCAACGCGGCATTGACGGAAGAGACGTTGCCAAAGTCAGATATACAAGTTACGACCAGCAGTGATACGCTGGCCGGCATACTTGATCGGAAGGTAAGTCCCGAACTTGCTTTCATCACCCGTAAGCTCAAAGCCTCCGGCAAAATGGATGACCTGTTAAAATTGCAGAAATTGTTGTAAGAAGGGCGAAGCAAATGGAAGAGCAGGCTCCTCCTAAAAGGCTGAACGCGCGCGATCAGCTTGTCCTGAGTGTCTTCTGGCTTTCGCTCAACGCGCAGAACGCCGCGCTTTTCCCTATCGTCATTCCGTTACAGATTTTGCTTTTTCTGCCTTCCGGCCAGGTAGGTAACGCTCAACAGGCGTTACTCCTGGGGTGGATCTCGACGGCGGGAGCGGTCGTTTCGTTGATTATGCCGCCGCTCTTTGGCATGTGGTCTGATAATACACGCGGCGCGTGGGGGCGGCGACGACCATATATTGCGGTGGGCGCGCTCTTGCTGGTCCTCAGCGCGTTGCTGCTGGCAACGGCAGGCAGCCTGGCTCTCTTCGTGATAGCGCTGATTATCAACCAGATCGGCAGCAACGCCGCCAATGCCTCCTATCAAGCCCTCCTGCCGGATCGCGTACCAAAGGAGCAGCGCGGCGCGGCATCAGGCTATATGGGACTGATGACCATTATCGGCAATATCGGCAGCCTGGGTCTGGCGGCCTTGTTACTCAACCAGGTCAACCTGACATCTACCGGAAGCGCTGTCATACGGCGCGGCGCTATGCTCTTTTACGTTATCACGGGCGTCGTCGTAATCGCGGGCGCGTTAATCACCGTCATCGGCGTGCATGAGATGCCATTCGTGCCAACCGCCAGAGAAGCTATCCGCGCGCAAGAGAGTAACCTGCTCCGCTTTCGACGCTGGTTTGTCTATAATTGGATTGCGCCCTGGCGCGAATATAACTTCATGCTTATTTTTCTGACACGCTTCGCGGTGATGATGGGGCTAACCCTGTTTATGACTTTCATTGAATACTACTTTGCCGATGTCGCCAATGATACGAATTTTGTGCAGGCAACGGCAGTAGTGGCTTTGCTGGCGCTGGCGGGCGCTATTTGCAGCGCCTTCGCGCTTGGTATCTACTCTGATCGAGTGAAACGCGCGCCCATCGTGTGCGTCTCTACTCTTTTTATGGCAACGGCCTCATTCGCATTCGTCATTGCTCCCGGCAGTTTTCCCCTCTGGATTCTGGGCATCCTCTTCGGACTCGGCTACGGCGCTTATACCAGCGTAGACTGGGCGCTGGCAATCGATGCCATGCCATCGCTGAGAACCGTTGGCAAAGATTTTGCCTTATGGGGTTCATCTACCAACCTGTCTTCTATTCTCGCGCCAGCGCTGGGCAGCTTCATTATTTACTTTATCGCTATCCACGCGGCTACGGCCCTGGGGTACCGCGTGGTCTTTGCCGTAGCCACGCTTTTCCTCCTCGCCGGCGCATTGTTCGTCCTGAAAATCCGCATACCAGCGCCTGATAACGTTTAACAACCAAAACCGCTAAGACCGCGAACCGATCGCGCTATCCTGATGGATTTTGACAATCGAATCGGGGAATGGAATGCTGCTCCCGTCCTGATGAATTGTGACGACCGCATCGGGGAATGGAAGGCGCGTAGCTTCGTCCTGTAAGCACAAGGCCCCCTCATCCACTCCACCCCTCCCCTTGTCCCTACAGGACGAACCGAGCGATTCCTGCATTCGTTCGGCAAAAATCATCAGGGTGGAGGCGGCATTCCATTCCCCGTTTCGGTCGGCAAAGTTCATCAGGGACACATTTTATCGATTTTGATCGTTACAATTCATTAGGGACAAGGGACGGAGCCACGTCTATTACCGGTTTTGATCGTCAACATTCATCAGAACGGGGACATCGCATGGCTAAGTTTGAGTGGTAAAAATCATTAGAGGAAGAAGCATGGCAAGTTCGCGTATTCTCCGTGTACAGAAAGCTATCCATCAACGCGCACACCGCGCAGCAGCTTCTCTCTCTACGGGGAAATTTGCCACGCCAATGCTATCACCGAAGATATCGTCGAACGCTATGCGCCCCTGGCAATGGAGCGTGTGTTCTGGTAATCATAAAGAGGAGCAGACGACTCTCTCAACTGGCTCAAGATAGCGTCCGTCAATTGTTGAGGAGGAATGTGGTCGAAAAGGTTTTTACCCTTTGGATCATATATCTCCTTTATCAGACCGGGAACTAATGCCCGCTGTTCTTTTCTCCACTTGCCAAGTGTAAGTGTGCGTTTATTATAGCCATATAAACCGGGGTGCGTCCCGCCGTAGAGGACAATGATTTTTACTGCATTTCGCGGCTTGTACGCTTCACCTGTCGCGTTCCGTATCTTTTTCGTCGCAACCGCAAGGTGCAGTATCCCCGTATCCCCGGTAATCACGATATCGCTTTGATCTATAAAGGCCGCAAGTTCAGGCAATGGCCTTTTCGGTTCGGCTGGCATCGGCACGATGCGTCCGGGAAAGCTGGGAGCAAGAGCGCGCATCAGGTTGGGAACAGCGTTGCAATCAGAATAACCTGGTATGACAGCCACGAGAAGATCGTCATGACGCTTGAGCGCGCCTGCAACTCCCTCTGCCAACAGAGAAGTCGGTGGTCTCGTAACCACAGACGAGGTATCAGGCGCAACCAGCAGCACCTTCGCCTGCTCGCCAAAGACAGCTGCCTGCCCTTTGATCCACTCCATCTCTCGCATAGCATTCTGGACATGCTCACGGCAGATATACAGAGGTATAGTTTCATCACCCGCTGGCTCCGGCAGTTTTTCTCCAAAATATCTATTGATAATCTGCCTGATAAACGTTTGTAGAGACACTTCCTCACCTCTTTTCAGCACGCAGAACAAATGCCATACCTCTTTAGGAGAGAGAAAGATGAGCGGTGTGTGTAATCGATAGAAAAAAGTGGGGGAGAACAGAAAGGGCATGACTGCTGAATAGTGCTGAGCGCGCAGGAACTCGGCCAATTTCTCAGTAGCAGGGGGCAGTACAATACCACGTTTCCAGCTTCCTGCTTCGCTTGAAGGGAATAGGCCGGTCTCGACTTGAATGAGGCGATAGATGCGCGGATCATGCTCCAGGAGTTCAGATTGCAAATGATTACACAATATTTCTATCTTCACATGACCATCAGGGTCGTTGCGCGTAATTTGATCGACCGCGCTTAATCCAACCGAAATCGCATCGCCTATGCCCCAGGGTATCGCCAATAGCAGGTGCGGAACATCTTCCTTTTGTTGTAATCGCGTTATTGACAGGCTTTTCATCGGATCGAGTTATCATCTAGCAGCTTCAATGCATGAACATACGCGAACTCAATCACGCACATAGTAATGCCAGCAGGACATCAAAAAAGGTGAGTGGAATAGTACCCTCACTTATGGTACGTAATGAAAGAAAGAAATGATACCCGACTATTCACAACTCATGCAAATAAGGGGCGCACCCGCGTTGGATACGCCCCTTATTCTGACAATGCCTAAAACACAACTGGCAGGCTTTTCAAACCGTGCAGGATAAAAGCTGACACAGGTTCCAGTTCTACGTCGCGGTCTCGTCGAAGGCTGGCAAAGCGTTCGAGCATGATGCCCAGCGCGATCTTCGATTCCAGGCGAGCAAGGGGTGCGCCCAGGCAGAAGTGGATGCCGTAGCCAAAGGCCAGGTGGCGATTGGGAACGCGGTGAATATCAAACGTTGCGGCGTTGGGAAACTGTGTTTCATCGCGGTTTGCCGAGCCGATCCAGGCTGTGACGCCCGACCGTGCCGGAATGTCTTTATCGCCGATGCGCGTGTCCTGGGTAGTGACGCGGAACATCATTTTGATGGGCGAGCGATAGCGCAGCACCTCCTCGATGGCATCAGGCAACAGGGCGGGATTGGCTCGCAGTTCTGCCCACGCTTGCGGGTAGTCATCGAAGCACCAGATGGCATTGCCGATCAGGTGCGTGGTCGTTTCATTTCCGGCGATGAGCAAGAGTACGCAGAAGCCCAGCAGTTCTTGTTCCGTGAGATGCTTGCCGTCGATCTGCGCGGCCAGCAGCGCGCTAATCAGGTCGTCTTTTGGCTCCTCGCGGCGTTGTTGCATCACCCATTTGAAGTACTCACTCATCTCTGCTTGCGAGTCCTGACCCTCCGAAGGAGCCGCGCCTATGAATTGATCTGACCAGAGTTTGAAGCGCGCGCGGTCTTCGCGTGGAATGCCGAGCAGTTCCGCTATGACGGTGACGGGTAGCGGGTAGGACAGGTCGTTGATGACATCCATCTTCCCCTGTGGCGCAACTTTGTCGAGCAGTTCGTTGACGATCTCGGTGATACGCGACTCCAGGCGGGCGATGGTGCGCGGCGTGAAAGCCAGCGTGACCAGCGAGCGCAGTTGCCGGTGGCGCGGCGGGTCCATACTAATCATGCTGGCGTCTAATGGATGATCGGAGCCAGAGTTAATGAACTGCGATGAAAAGATGCTATGTTCAGACAGTACGCGCTGCACATCGTTATATTTGAAAACGCTCCAGTTAGGGCGGCGTGGATCAAGAAAGACGGATGCGGACTCGCGCATCATTGCATACCAAGGAAACGGGTCAAGGCCGAAGGGGGAAAAGGACGTGGTCAAGCAAAACCTCTTTTCTGAATAAGCTTATTGAACGTATTTTTTCCTGATACCTGCTAATAACTCATCTATACCATGTGGAACCTGTTGCAATGGCAGGCGTTTGAGACGGTGCGCCAGCACCATCGGGGCAACTGTATACACATGTTCCGCGCTAATCTGCTCATCTCCAAGATACGCGGCATACGTTTGAGCGGCGCGGCGCATCACGATATCGCCGCGATGCCCATCAACTTCAAGCTGGATGTTGATGTGCGCGATCAATTCCGCGACACTGCGCGGAATGGTGACGTATGGAACGCGCCGCGCTGCTGACGTGATACGCTCGCGTAATGCCTGTTCCATCTCTGCATATTCTAGCAGAAAAGCCTGGGGGTCGGCTTCATAATGTTCGCGCCTTTCGACAATTTCGATGCGCTGGCGCATATCGCTAATGGAGGTAATATCGACGCACAGCCCGAAACGGTCGGTCAGTTGTGGGCGTAACTCGCCCTCTTCAGGATTCATAGTACCTACCAGGATGAAGCGCGCCGGGTGGCTGAACGAGATGCCTTCGCGCTCCACGATATTGACGCCCATCGCTGCCGCGTCAAGCAGTAAATCAACCACGTAATCATCAAGCAGATTCACTTCGTCAACGTAGAGAATGCCCCGGTTGGCCTCGGCCAGCACACCCGGCTCAAAGCGCCGACGCCCTTCGCGCAGCGCGTGTTCGATGTCCAGCGTCCCGACCACGCGGTCTTCGGAGGCGTTGATGGGAAGATCGACAACGCGCATCTGCCTGCGCGTGACTGGCAATATCTGACCGGCTACCAGTCTGGCCCGGCAGGAGTCGCACATGTTTTCCGGCTGATCTGGCGGGCAGGAGAACGGGCAGTCTTCTACCACCGCCAGTTCTGGCAGCACCGCTGCCAGGGCGCGCACGGCAGTAGACTTGGCTGTCCCCTTTTCGCCGCGAATAAGCACACCGCCAATAGACGGCTGGATGGCATTCAGGATAAGAGCCAGCGTCATGCTGTCCTGGCCGACCAGCGCGGTAAAAGGATAGGTATACATGGGTACTCCCGCCCCTACTGAATATTTACAACCAAGATCGGTACTGATTTGTCATTCTGAGCGCAGCGAAGAATCTTGTTCGCCACACAGAGATTCTTCGCCGCGCTCAGAATGGCATTCCCACTTGTGATCGTGAATGTTCATCAGGCAATCTGGCCTGCTAGAACTCGATAACGCCACGAATGTTCTTGCCGCCCACCATATCGGCGTAGGCTTCGTTGACCTGGTCGAGGGTGTAAGTGCGCGTCACCAGTTCGTCCAGCTTCAACTTGCCCGCGTGATACATTGCCAGCATGTTTGGAATATCATAACGCGGCTGCGAATCCCCGTAGAGCGTTCCCATAATCGTTTTCTGATAAAGCACGAGGTCCAGAGGAGATACCGGGATCGACTCTGCCGTGAAAGGAGTCAGGCCGATAACCACAGCCGTCCCGCCTTTGCCGAGCGAGGCATACGCCTGGCCGATGGTGGCAGGAGTGGCGATGGCTTCAAAGGCGTAATCGACGCCCAATCCCCACGTCAGGTCTTTGGAAATCTGTACAGGGTCTTCGCGCGTGGAGTTCACGGTATGCGTCGCGCCAAATTCTTTGGCCTTCTCCAGCTTGAAGTCGTTGACATCGACCGCGATAATCATGCGCGCCCCGGCGATGGCGGCTCCCTGTACGGCGTTCATGCCAATGCCACCACAGCCGATGACCATGACGGTGCTGCCCGCTTCGACTTTGGCGCGATGGATGACCGCGCCCACGCCCGTCGGCACGCCGCAGCCAACCAGCACGGCGCGGTTGAGCGGGTAGTAATCGCCAACTACGACAACTGATGCATCAGGCACAATGCTGCGCTCGCTGAAAGTTGAGATCACGCACATCTGCCCGATGTCGGTCCCGTTGCTATGCAGGCGGAAGGTGCCATCAAGCTGGGGACCCATCAAAATAGACGCGCCCATATTGCACAGGTTGGCATGACCGGCGGTGCAATAACGGCAATGCCCGCACGACGGAATGAAGGTGAGGACAACATGATCGCCAGGTTTGCAATTGGTCACATTTGGCCCGACCTCTTCGACGATGCCTGCGCCCTCGTGTCCCAGCGCGATGGGTAAATAGCTCGGCAGATCACCCACAACGATGTGATAATCGGAGTGGCAGATACCGGCGGCCACCATGCGCACCTGTACCTCGTGATCCTTTGGCGGGTCAAGCTCAATCTCTTCAACGCGGATGCGCTCGCCCGGCGCATACAGAACTGCGCTTCGTGTTCTCATGAATGTACCTCCTGAATAGTATGGCTCCCGCAAGTTCGTTCTCGCGGGATGTATTCAACAACATGCATGTCAGGTTTCGTTTGCCAGTCAGATCAAGTGTTGCGCGATCACCCCCTTTTCAGTAAAGTTGCAGTTACATTCCCCCGGACATCCGGCGGGCAAAGTTGGTAGTAATCAGCAGCCAGGGCCAGCGCCAGTTCCTTGCCCGGACTCATCTCTTCATCAGAGACTGCTAGCTGCGCGAGTTGTCCTTCCACCATAAAGGGATTGCGCACCGGCGCTTTACTGGTATCGATCATGAGCGCGGAAATGCGGCGCGCGGCAATCTCGCGGGCCACAGAGAGCGCGTCACGCCGGGGCGTGATACTGCGCATATTGCCGGAAAGATCGATGTTCGCCAGTCCATCGGTCAGCACAATCAGCGCCGGCGCAGTAGCCGGATCGCGCATACGTTCGGTTTCCGCCAGGCGCAGCCCTTCTAACAGGCCAGTCGCCAGAGGTGTGCAGCCGCCGATATAGAGTTCTTCGACACTGCGACGAGCGCGCGCGAAATTGCGCGTGGGCGGTAAGACGACACGCCCCTGAGCAAAACGAAACACCAGCATAGCCACGCGGTCGCGCTTCTCGTAGGCATTTTGCAGCAGCGCCAGTAGCAGCCGTTTGGTCTGTGGCATGAACTGGCGCGCCATAACCGAGTCGCTACCATCTACTACGAAGATGAGCAGGGCGCGTGTTTTGCGTTCGCGCACTTTCTGGCGCAGGTCGCTAACACGTAGTTCCAACTTCTCCCCGTTGACGCGCCCGCGCGCCTTTTGATAAGGCGCGGCAGCGCGTATCGTGGCGCTAAAGGCAATATCCGTGACGGGGTGCGTCTGCCGGTCGCGTATGAAACGCCCACAGTGCCGCGTCGTCAGGGAGACGAAACGCCGCCCGCTTTCATGGCGCGTCCGGCGATCACGCGGTATGTTAATCAGACTTCTGACCTGCGCCGCGTCCAGCGCGCCGCGTAACGGGCGGCTCAGACCGGCAGGGCCTTCGCGTTCGTTGGTACGTTCTTCCAGGTCTTCGTCAATCGTTCCCAGGTCCTCCGGCTGCTCAGAGTCGGTTCCACCGGGTGGTAGCTGTTCCTGCGCGCGCGCAAGCTGTTGCATAAGGGAAGCGCCGGGACGCGAACGATGCGGCATCGCCAGCATAATCGCCTGCTCAACATCGGTCTGCGTTACCTCCTGACGGTTTTCCCAGGCCGCCAGCGTGCGAGCAGTGCGTACCACAACGAGATCACCGCGATGTCCCTGCGCGTGTAATTCGCGCCCGACCAGGAAGGCCACCACCTGCCTGAAGTAACGCGAAATGCGTACTGTTGGCAATATACGCCGCGCCGCCAGAATACGAGCTTGCAACGCTTTTTCTGCATCCGCCCACAGCGCGGCGAAAGCAACGGGGTCGCTATCGAAGGCTAAACGCCGCTCCACCAGCATAATACGAGCGGATGGCTCGCGCAGATCATCAGCTTCGACATACAGCCCGATGCGGTCCAGCAGTTGCGGTCGCAGTTGACCCTCTTCGGGATTCATGGTTCCTACCAGCACAAAACGCGCCGGATGCGCCACGGAAATACCGTCACATTCGACCCGCTGCACGCCCAGGGCTGCCGCATCCAGCAGAATATCGGTGATATGGTCATTCAGCAGGTTGATTTCGTCAACATACAGCAGGCCGCGATTGGCCGCCGCTAACAAACCCGGCGCGAAGTGATAGGAGCCGCTTTGCAACGTCGCGGAGACATCGATGCTTCCAGCAACACGATCTTCGCTGGCATTAAGCGGCAGGGTGACAAAGGGCGTTGGGCGATCAGCGATGGGCAGCTTTTCGCTGCGTCTGTAGTAGCGTTCAGCGCAATCGGTACACATGGCTTGCGGAGCGCCAGGATCACAGAAATAGGGGCAATCAGCAACACCTGTGAGAGTTGGCAGCAGACTGGAGAAAGCGCGCGCCATCGTCGATTTGCCCGTGCCGCGCCGCCCACAGATCAGTACGCCACCAATCAACGGATCGATGGCATTCAGTAGCAGAGCGAGCCGCATTTTCGGCTGTTCAACCATTGCGCTCAACGGAAACACGGTCATCGTCACTACCTTCATTGGGAAACTGAACTGTATAGATGACGCGCAAACAATGAAAAGAGTATTGTAGCACGTATGTTATTATACGCGCTGAGTCCATGTCAAAATTACTCCACCCCTGACGCCCACAAGGGGCGTCACTACTCGTGTCCCCATACCCCTCTCCGCGCGTGATGAGAGGCGCGGTGGTAAGGGAGGACGGGCGGTTTGCCCACATGTAGGGATGTCCCTTGTGGGCATCCGGCCTTCGCCACGAAACAATGTCGGGCAACGAGTTTCGCTTACCGCGTCAAGTATCCCGCGTCCACCGGAATGGCCGAGCCGGTCAGGTGACGCGCCTCATCCGAGGCCAGCCACAATACGACTTCGCTTATGGCCTGCGGCGGCAACAGGTCGCGGTCAGGAAACAGGTTGATCTGGTTGGTTAGTTCCAGCATATGTTCGTAGGTCGCCAGTGGGCCGGGGCCACCAGCGAAGGCATCATAAATGGCCTGGTTCTTACACATGTTGGTATCCACGCTGGTCGGGCAAATAGCATTTACGTTGATGTTATAGGGAGCCAGCTCGATAGCCAGCGTCTTGACAAGGCCCAGCACGCCATGTTTGGCGGCTACATAATGCGACAGATTATGCATCCCTTTGAAGCCCGCCGTTGAGCAGATGCAAATGATCTTGCCTGACTTGCGGGACAACATGTGCGAAATGCTTACTTTACAGGTGATCCACACGCCTTTCAGGTCAACATTGACGGTTTCGTCCCACTGTTGCTCGCTCATCTCCCAACTCGGCGCGAAGGAGTAGACGCCAGCATTGGCAACGACGATGTCAATGGGACCAAGCTCCTGTTGCGCGCGTTCAGCCAGCGCCTGCATAGCCACAAGGTCGGTCACATCGGTTTGCTCAGCTATGACCCTGTTGCCCATGCTTTCGATTTCAGCGGTCAGGGTTGCCAGTTCTTCAGGCGTGGCAAGCGGGTAGGGAATAGTTGCGTACTGGCAGCAGGCGTCGCAAATGACCAGCTTTGCGCCCTCTTGAGCAAAGGCCAGGGCGTGCGCTCGCCCCATGCCATGCGCCGCGCCGGTGATAAATACAACCTTGTGCTGGAAACGCTGCCTAGTAGACGCCACAGATGCCATCGATGGTGAAATCTTCAATCACCAACTCTTCTAGCTCTTCCTCCAACTCGGCTTCTATTTCGGCACCAGATTCGGGTTCGGGTTCGGTTGGCATGCTTACATCGGGTGCAGGATTCTGAGAAAGGTTCTGATTCGTAAGCGGAATATTTTCGGCCATCAGGTATACCTCGCTTCTGTTGCAGAGCAAAGTTGACGTTGCGTTCAAGTACCACAAGTATACCATATTTCTTTTGCATAACAGGGTTGGTATATAATGGCTCTCAATGGTCAAATTAGAAAAATAGGAGGCATAAAAAATGCCCACATGTGTATCATTATTTCGCGGCATCAATGTTGGTGGGAACCGTATCGTCCCGATGAAAGAACTTAAAAGCCTGCATGAAGCCCTGGGATTAAGAGATGTCGTTACCTATATTCAGAGCGGAAACGTAGTATTTAGCAGCGACGAAACAGACCCGACTCGCCTCTCGAAGCTAATTGAGGAGAGCTTTGCTCAAAAATTTGGTTTTCACTCGCAAGTCATAGTACGAACTTCAGCCGAGCTAGAAGAGATTATTGCCAACAATCCTTTTCAAAACCAGCCAGAGAAAGAAACAAAGTGGATCGCCGTGCTGTTCCTGGCAACGCGCCCGGAGCATACAGCGCTGAAAGACCTCCAGAAGACGTATAAAGGCCCAGAAGAACTCTATCTCATCGGTCAAGAATTGTTCGTCTATTATCCAGATGGCATCGGTCGCTCAAAACTGACCCTTACCTTAATTGAGAAAAAGCTGAAAACCGTTGGCACAGGCAGAAATTGGAATACCATTCTCCAATTACAAAAAATGATGCAGCGCTAAATGGAGCATGGCGACCGCAAGGGTCGCCACTACTATACACGTAAAACGGGCAGTAGACGTAATATAGTAGTGGCGACCCTTGCGG
>JBOGTO010000445.1:0-10505 GCA_050695155.1 Ktedonobacteraceae bacterium | reverse complement strand
AGTTTCAATCCCTCAAGCGGGAAGCGGCCTCTTTAGCCCATGTCAACTTTCTATGCACCACCGTATGCAGCTGCTGTTTCAATCCCTCAAGCGGGAAGCGGCCTCTTTAGCCATTACAAGCCAAAGTATGCTAAAAAAAGAAAGAGAGTTGTTTCAATCCCTCAAGCGGGAAGCGGCCTCTTTAGCCAACTGCAGAGGAGAGCGCATGGGCGCGATAGTGATGGTTTCAATCCCTCAAGCGGGAAGCGGCCTCTTTAGCCTGCTGTGCTTCTAAGATAGCATGGGAAGCCAAAAAAAGCAAGCGTTTTCGAGGGACTTCTTTTTCGAGGAGATTTTCTTGCCAGAACTCCTCCCATTTCTTGCAAGAATCGCGCTGCTCGCTCTTCTGGAGCCATGCGAGGGACGCTGCTCAGAGATGTCATCACTGCGTCCCTCGCACGGCTGAGCTTATACAACGAACAGGAACTCATCCTGCGGGGGTGGCCCACCTACTGTTTCTACACGCTTCACGCAGTTCGCGCACATGGGATAAAACCGCACGCTGTCCTGCTGCTCCACCAGGTGGTCTGCCAGTTTGGAGCGTAATAGCACCAGTTCTTTGCGGGACAAGAAACACTCGAACAGCGAGTATTGCGTCCATTTGCCGAAACCCATCAGAATCTGGTGGATTTTTGTGCGCCTGCGATCATTGGGAATGTCGTAAGCAACAACGTAGCAAGTGACCTGGCTGTTCTCCTGTCTGCGCCGCTTCCAGGCTGTTCTCTCGCTCATAGTTGTCTACCTCACCAGGAACGGCGGATACTCGTCGATCTCCCCTGTCAGGTACTTTGCCACAAGTCGTACCTGTAATTCAATACACCGCCGGTACGTCGTTTTATAGCCAAAAATCGGATGAATTACCTCTTCATTCAGCCGCTCTTCAAATTTACTAAAGAAAACCTTGCGCCTCTCCTGCCGGAGACGATACGCTCCCAACTCTATTACAAAATCATTGGCACTGAGCATACGATGATTGAGCATATTCAACACCACAGAATCCACGATAATGGGCCGGAATTCCTCCATGATGTCGAGCGCCAGGGCAGGTGTTCCATAGAAGGAACTGTGCAGGTAGCCCACGAAGTGATCGAAGCCGACAAGCTGCACCATGCTGGCAACCTTATTGGTCAGCAGCGAATAGCCGAAGCTGAGTAGCGAGTTCACCGGGTCGGTCGGGGGACGCTTGACACGTCCCGCGAAAGGCCAGAGTTCCCGGTCGGAGAGAAACTTACCAAAGCAGCGGAAGTACGCCGCACTGCCTGCGCCCTCCATACCCAGGATCGTCTCCAGTGGCGTCCCCTCGATGCGGTTATCGCCGCTGGCAATTCGCTGGCCCACTCCAGGTCTGTCCAGCGGTAATTTTGCCAGCTTCGCCAGTAGATCGGCCATCTGCTCAACCGCCGCGCCCAACTCAGGGTCGTCGCGCTGTCGTTGGTAGCGTTGGAGCAGCGTGCGCTGATTCGACAACTTGCCAATCACGAATCGCCGGGCCAGTTCGCAGCGTTTCGCCATATCGTGATGCGCCCGGTATTGCGCCATACGCAGCAAAGAATTCTTTGAAAACGGCGGCGAGAGACGCCCCTTGAACTGCCCGTAATACCCCAGAAAGGTGATCTCGATATTGCGCTCCAGCAGCATATGCAGCGCTGAAGCCGTCAGCGTCACCTCGCCCAGCGCCGCTACTTCATCGATCTTGATCAGGGGGATGCGTTCTTTACGCGCGGCAGCCAGTACAATGCCTCCCGCACCGCGCTTCTCCGGGATTTCTACCAGCAGGCTATCTTCGCCATCACGGCGCACCAGCGAACGTTCTTCATTCAGGTAGAGCGTTGACATATGATCCTCCTTTTCTGGATTGAAGCAATGTCACTTCGTCCGGCAGGCATAACGGCAGCAGGCTACAGCCAGGGCAACGTACCACATCCTTACCACTCAACGGTGGCGGAGGCGTCTCCAACGTTGCTACCTGGAACGCGTGGGTGATAGTCTCCAGCGTGCGCTCGCGCAGTTCGGTAGTGAATAGCACCTGTGCGCGTCTCCGCGAAGCAATATAAAAGATGTATCCGAAGTCGATGCGCTGCTGATCCGCCCGGCGTTCCTCCAGGCAAAGCGCCTGAGCGCACAGTTGCACGGCATCATTGAGCCACCCTCCATGTCTGCCCTGCTGCCCGCGCTTGTATTCTACCGGGATAATTTTCCCTCCCTGTTCTTCAATCACATCAGTAAAACCTGCTATCCGCAGCGTCTCGCTAAAGAGGTACAACCGCGTCGTCTCAATCTCTCCCTCGCTCGTCACATGCGTCGCCTGCTGATGGACACGCTGGTGCGCCAGTGTCCCCTCCAGCACATGCTCGTTGACAAGCGTAACACCCTGCACAAACTGGTAATAGAAACGGCGCGGGCAATACTCCAGCGTGTTAAGCGCGGAAATGGGGATGGAATCGGGTACGGGATGATTGGGCATACGGAATCCTCCTTTCCTGTGTGGGGAAATCATGAAATGTAGGGGCGGCCCTCGTGGCCGCCCGGCGTTTGTTCGTCAGGTGTAATCTCGCCTGGTCGTTACTCCACCATGCGCAGCTTGCATGGCGTCGGATCAATATTGAGAAGCAGGGGCCGCGCGAAACTGCTCATAGCGACCACTGCCTGACCGGGAGCCAGGTTGGGCAACCGATTCCAGAGCGAGTCGTCAACTCCACCCAGCGAGCGTTTGAGGCGGGTAATCACGTTGGCATCGCCGATTTTGTGCAGGATATAGTTGTTGACCAGCCCCAATACTTCGTCGGGCAAGTGCTGCGGCAACTGCGTCACGAAGGTCAGTCCCAGCCAGCGTTTGCGCCCCCGGCGAGCAATACGCGCCACTTGCTGGTAGAGTACAGGCATCTGCCGGACGCGCTCCGCTGAGAGGAATTCGTGCGCCTCCTCAATGATAATCATGGTGCGGCTCTGGGGCTTGCCCTGTTTCGTGGCTTCGTCGTAGTTCGCGTTTTGTGCCTCCATTAGCCCGCGCAAGAACTCGGCAATCACCAGGTTATTGACCTGGGGCGAGTCGGTATCGCTCAGGTCGATGATACTCACCCTGCCTGGTTGGGTCAGGTCCCGGTAGGTCAGAGGGCCGGCATTTCTATTGTCAAAAATCTTCAGGCGGATGATTTGCCCCAGCCTGCCCTGGACAACGCGCCAGCTCGTGGGATGCGATAGTTGCTCAATACCCTCCTTCTTGAATGCTGCTACAACCGCCGCCTGCTTTTGCCGGAACTGCGGAGTATAGAAGCGGTAGTCGGGATTGGCTATATCCTCAAGTGTTTTCTCACTACCCGCGAGTTCGGCGCACGCTTTCACTACGTCATATACATGCTGGGCCAGCATCCTCGGATACCCGGTCTCCATCTCGTCCAGTTCAAACACCTGCTGTTTCTCGTCATCGTTCGCGGGAAAGATGCCCAGGTCATAGAGGATGCGCTTCGTGATGTCATAAGCTTTCTGATAGCGCTGTTGCTGCGCGTCGTTCAAATCGAGCATCCCCATCGCCAGATAAGGCGAAAGCTGGGAGAATTGTAGCGAAAATGCCCTGGTACGCCTTCCATCGGGGCAGGTGGTTTCACGCCCAATCAGGTGATAGACAGCAACCTGCTCAACACCATGCGCCGCGCCTCCTCGCTTGGCAAGCGCCGTTAGCATAGTATGATCGTGTGTAGGCTGGTAGATTTCTGTATACTCACCCTCGGTATCGATCACGATCGTAGCGATTCCCGCTCGCTGAAAGCCATTGATAAGCGATGATACCGTTGTTGATTTGCCACCGCCGGTTGTCCCCAGGATGCCGATGTGGCGTGGCAAAACAGATTTCTTATCGGATGGGATGGCCGCTGTGATCTGCTCGTAGCCGACCGGCACGCCCAGGGGAATATCCCCTCCCAGGTGCAGGGTCTGTGCCGTTTCCTCAATATCCAGCACAAACACGGGACTATTGGGCAGCGGGCGCAACCGGGGCGGGATAAGTACGCCATCCACTTCTTCGCCGAGCAATTCGACCTGCACGCGGCCATGATAGCGTGGCATAAAGATACCGCCTCGTACCGCCGTCGTAATCATGATGGGTGCGTCGCCGCGCAGCCCATCCGGTTCAGCAAAGGGACCCTTCACGACGATACCGAGATAGCGCCGGTTGTCGGTGACGCTGCGAATACGCACCAGCGCTTGTGAGGGCGCGGAGTGAATATCATCCTTCGGCAGCAGTACTGTCACGGTGTTGTCCTCACTGTTAGGCAGGTCGAACATCGTGCGGCCCATTGCCCCGCTATATTCGGGCGGTTCACTCCACGCGCCGCCTGCCTCGGCACTATCTCTGGCAAGCTGCTCCATTACATCGTCAGGCAGCGGCATACTGACCTGCAACTGCTCCGGCGATACATGCACATCTTTATTGGTTTTCTCCATCATCCTGTTCGCTTTCCTTTATTCACATGCTCACGTTCTTGTTTCGCGTTCACCGAGATAGCGGAATGGCGTACCAGCCTCCGTGTACGCCTGCTCGATAAAGCCGCGAAACGTGCTTGAGCCAAAGGTGGTACGACAGACGGTATCAGCCAGGTCGATCAGCATAGGGAAGCCGCGATGTTCCTGCAAGACGCTGTCCGCCATCGCAATCGACGCTGCCAGGCAGGCTTGATCGCGGTGCGCGTAAAACAGGCGAGCAGGAGCCTGCGATGATGCGCGATAAAGGCCAATCACAATCTGCGGTCCCAACTCTTCGACAAAAGCCTGCACATCAGCCTTCAGGCCCTTACCGGACGGCAGGTGTCCGGCGGCAATGTCGCGCATGGACTGCAGCGGCGTCCCGACCAGGGCGAATTCAAGCGGGCGCAGCGCATCGCCGAGCGTCAATAGCACGCGATCAGATGGCGCGCTGGTGACGAACACCCAGCGTGTCTGCTGCATCAGCAGCTCGCGCCACATTTCCATGCTATGGCGCAACAATGGCATGTCGCCCCCGATTACCAGCCCGCCACCTGTCAGCAGTTCGTAAGGTACGGGATGCCCATGTCCCATACGCCATATTGCCTCCGATTTGTGCAGCAGGATAGCGCGCTCCGCGTATTCCATGATGCCGCGCCGCGTGAAGTCGCTCAGTTTATCGCGCGCGCTCTGCGCGTCTGTGCTATCGCGCCTGCGGCGGCGTTCGAGCAGTGCTATCGCCTCCGCGATTGGATCAAGCCCGGCCACGCGCAGGTCGCGCCGGTACAGGCGCTGTACCCAGGTGCCTTGATTCCCCTGGTAGGAGACCAGTGACACCCCTATCTGCGCAATGGTTATCGGCAGCGAGTCATGCACAAGACTGGTACCATCACATGCCTCCACGCCGCCATTGAAGAGCAAGCCGCGATGAATGCGTTCGAGTGTAGCTACGTCAACCTTGTAACACCCCGCCTGCGCTGGAGCCTGCGGATGTGTAAAAACATAGGGAAAAAGTTCCGAGCGGATGCGCTCACGAATGCGCCCCTCCTGCTCAACCGCCTGCGTGATCTGCTGTTCGAGTGTCGCATACATAGCAGCCAGGTCATCGCCGAGTTGCCATGTGTCGATATTCAACGGATTCTCGACAGACTCACCAAAGGCGGCCTGAAACTGGTTGGCCTCCATCGCCAGGATGTCATCCATGCTCGACCCATCATGTGGATCATCGTCGGAAGGTTGCTCGCTTGCCATGTTCTTCTACATCTGGCTCCCTGCTCTCACTACGCGATAGCTTTACGCTGTCTCTACTCTACTATTCCTGTCCCACATACAAATTTTGACAACATTATGAAACGCCGAAGAGCCAATCCCGCAACGTGGGTTCTCCAAGTTCAGCCAGTACATACCGCCCATACGATGAAGCGATAGCTTCCGGCAAACCATATCCTCGCATAAGTGTTTGAGCGAGATAGACCAGCCGCGCGTCGAACCCCTTTGGAGCCATCGCCTGTTGCATGAGGGCATATAGCGACCCGGCGGGCGCGAGCAGTTCCAGCGCCAACCGGTCAGCCCGGTTTTCGATGTCAATCACAAGGTCGGTGGGCAGTCCGCTTTCAGGACGCTCCATGAAGTGGCTCATCGCGCCTAAAGACACGTTGCTCATAACGGCGTGAACCCGCTCTTCTATATTTGGCGCGCGTTGCCCATCCAGAACGGGCAAAATAGACGGGCCGAGCGCGTTAAGGGCGCGTTGGCGTGGCTGCTGGTAGTCGAGCAGGAAGTGGGCCAGTTCGTGCGCCAGCGTGAAACGCTGCTCTTCGCTGGCATCGCTTGCGTCAACGAAGATCGTACCCTTACTCCTATCGGCCAGTAGACACCCGTGCAGGCGGCGATCTCGCCCCCCTATGCGATGGGCAATCTTGACACGCCTTGTCCAGTCCAGGATGTGAGCCACGCGCAGAGCAGGAATCGGGTAGACCTCCAACGGCAGCGCCAGGATGATCGCCGCCCGCATGTCGCAAGGGAACTCGCCCTTTCCGCCTGCTAGCGCCCAGAACTCCTGAGCAGTATTCTCGATAAGATAGAAACTATCGGGATGATTCATCAGGCGGCTCATGTTCGTCGGTGTTGCTATCCGTCGTTTGAGGCTCCTCGGACTCCTCATGGTCACGCGCGGCAAGCAGCATTGGCCGGGCTGTCGTGGGTCGAGAAGTGAGCGCCTCGCGCGTTTCGGCGGCGCGTATCACCATCGCCAGTTGCAGCATATCAGCATGAATATAGGCGGCGATACGCTCGACATCCTCGCGGAAATGAGGCGCGGGGCGAGGTCGCTCACAGAGCGCGAGCCGGGAAAGCGCTTCGGGTTCACACTTCAGCAAGACAGCTAGCTGCTCGTTGTTCAGTCCTTCCTGCTCTTTATACAGTTGCAATGGGCCGGCCAGCAAATTGGGACGTTCTCGCGCCAGCCGGGCCAGGCGATCAAGAGAGGGTTTGTAGTGCTTCATTACGCTTCTCCTCCTGTGCGAGTGAGCCACCGCGTAAGGTTGCGGCGCAATCGCCTCGCTATACGATAATGTGCCAGTTTCGCCTGCCTGATTTGTTCGGCGTCGGACAAATCGCCGAGACGCAAGAGTTGAATATAGGGTTCTGGTGAGCGCACATGATTGACGATAAGTTCGACGATACCTCGCTCTACGGGATCAGGAAACGACTCGTCGATGATAGCCCACATCTCTTCTGCTTGAAGTTGATCGTCGAGGCTTGCCAGGCTTTCCACGAGTTCATTCTCTTGAAAAGCCGGGTCAAACACCGATACCTGGCGCATTTGCACACGATGTTCTCTGGCCCACGCATTCTGGAAATCACGATACGCCGACATGACGAGGTAGCCATGCAGGCTCATACGACCTGGATCATAGCGCTCAGGTTTGTCGTGATAATCCAGCAGGGCTTCTCCGACGGCTTCTTCAACCAGTACCGGATCGGCCTGGTAGCCCGCGCGTTTGCGGACATCCTGCACCAGCGCATCATAGAGCCATTCTGCCAGTTCCGCGAAAGCGATGGGGTCGCCTCGCGCGCACAGCCGCTGGTGAAATTGATATTCTTGTGGCGTCGCTTGCATAGTTGTTGCGATTCCTCTCACTTTTTGATAATCGCTCTACACCATGTTCCCGCCTGAAAGATCAAAATGGACACTTTTTACATTATTCGCCAGATTCTCGTTCTTTCGAGCGAACGCGCTTGCAGTTTCAGATTGTGCGCCTGAAAATCAGCACATGCTCCTCCGGGTATACCTGTGTATCACTTTGCGCGCTCGATGAGAAACGCCCCGTCTTTTTGTCGCGCGTACTCACCAGGACGCGCACCGGTATCTGGCGCACAATCTTCTGCTCCAACTCAAAGCCCGCGTTATCTGCCATTTCGCAAAGTGCGGCTGAGGTGGGAATGGTCACACCGCGCCGGTAGGAGTCTCCCACGATCAGCACAAGATATTTGCCGGCAGCCGTTACCCGCGCCATTTCGCTCATCGCCGCGCGCATGTCCTGGAAATAATGGCGTAGCGCCTGTACTTCCCCGTGTACTCCTTGAGCAATGACACCGGTAGCCAGTTCTGCCAGTGTAGCATCAGCCACTGCTGACCCGCTATACAGCGAAGCAGCACCTGTCCGGTCCCGGTGCGCGACGCCTTTTGACCCGATCCAGGCATCTCGCTGATGATCCGGGCGCAGGATACCATAACGCTCAAACCAGATCTGCGTAAGCTGGTGGATTTCTTTATATTCATAACAAATAGCGTAGGGAGGGCTGGTTACGAGCAAATCAAACGTGCCGTCCGGCAACGTCAGGTGCCGGACATCTTGCTGGTAAATATCGCATCGATCTACCACATCAGCAGGATGTATATCGCGTCCCACCAGGTCATCCCAGTAGAGCCGATTGCGCTGTATCATGCTACGAACCTGTACGCGAAACTCCTCGACAGGGTCCCCCAGCGCCTTGTCCAAATCTTTTTGCGCTTTCGTGCTGCCACTCAGCCAGATCGAGCAGCGCTTCAAGATATTTGAGAAGCCGCACAGGAAGAATGTTCGCACATCCTCAGCGGATAAGCGCAGAATATATTGTAGAATAGCCGCTAAACTCTCGCGGTAGGACGCCGGAAACCAGTAGCGTAAACGTTCTTCACCTGCGGCACGCGCGATGTCAATGTTGGATATAACTTCACGCTCTTCCTGGCTAAGAGGTCGCCGACCAGGATGAGGAACACTGTCAAGCATAGAGTCGATTTGCTGCCACGTCTCGTATAAAATGCACGGATCGAGAGGAATACATTTCGCCCGGCTAATGAGTAATGCCACCTGGCTAATATCAGATCCCATAAAGCGCCTGCCCAGGCGTAGCGCTTCGATCCCTGTAGTGGCCGAGCCGAGAAATGGGTCTCCCACCAGATCGCCGGGAGCCGAATAGCGTTCAATCAAACGGCTGACCAGTTGAGGGATAAATTTCGCCGGATAGCGATGATAACCATGCGGCCCCCACAGGGTCTCGACCCGTCTCAAATGCGCGAATGTCCAATCCTCTGTCACGACTGTCAACGGTACCTCCTCTCGCTTTGAATGAAGCCACTTGCTCCCCCTATCTCAAGTGTACCTGAGCGCATATGAATTGGCAAGTAGCAATGAACCATGCTTGTCTCTCGCCGCTACATCGTTTATAATCCTCTTAGGCCTGGCTGGTTGATTACAGAAAGGTTTTGTGTATGTTACTTCAAGCGGACATTTATAAGATGCTGGTCAATGGAGATGCGTGGGGGGAGTGGAGCGGCTATCAATTGCCTGTTAGCGACCAGTACGTCACTATCTGGACGCCGCGTGGCACGAAGCGGCACTGGAAACCGCACAAGTGGAAGCCCGATTTCTTTCTTTCAGATAAACATTCGTTGTCGTACTTCTGGCCGGGGGCCTGGTATACCATCCATATTGCCTACTTCGAGGATGGTACTTTTTCCGATGGCTATTGCGATATTATCCTGCCCACCCCCGACTATACCAGCACATCGCGCGAACTCATTTATACTGACCTGTATATTGATGTAGTTATACGCGAGGACTTCAGCGTCTTCACTAAAGATCAGGCCGTTTTTGACCGCGCCGCCCTGCGTTATCCCATCGTCGAGGAATCACGGCAGCAGGCTTTCGAGATGCTGGACCTGGTGGAAGAACACGCCAAACACTGGGCAGGCCCGTTTTCTATCATGCCGCGCCGTCTGCCGCGCACAGATTGGGAAGAGCTTAGCCCTGAAACCATACGGACGGAGATGCGTGCCGCTCTCAAACAGGCACTGTAATGATACCCGAAACGCTGCAACAACAACTTGCCCACTATGGCATCACCGTCACTGGCGAAGTCGCCTTGCGCGAAGCATTGGAGGAGCGCGTCGAGACCTATACCCTCATCAAACTGGCTCCCTGGCCCGCGCGCCGCTGGAAATGCCGCTACCGTTTGATGATGCGCGACAACATGTACGATGCTCAGAGCGCCGGAGAAGCCTACGCGCTGGGCCTGCTGGCGGCATTGACCACGCCTCCAGCTACTTAGGAAAGCGCGTTTAGCCCGGTTGCTCCTCTTGCTCTTTTTTCTTCTCTTCCTCTTGCACCCGTTCCCAGCCAGCCACCGAGATCGAGTCATCGTTAATCACATAGGTAACGTCGTTGTAAACATATGTCGGCGGTCCCTCGGTGTGCTGGCCGTCTCTGTGGGAAAGTCTGTAGAGGGCGTCGCGGCGTTGGTACAGGGTCGCCAGCAACTGGTAGCATTCGGCATACGTCAATGTATGGGCATCTGATGTGTCAGAAGTGAGGAAGCTTACGCCGTCCGGTGTGAAATCTATACGAAAAGGACCTATCACCAGGTCATTCATAGCACCTTTCCCTCCTTATTCATGTTTATGTAACAATTCATGATAAACTAACCATAGTTTCGCAAACGTTTCATCTGGCTGAGAAAGGGTC
>JBOGTO010000444.1:0-7663 GCA_050695155.1 Ktedonobacteraceae bacterium | reverse complement strand
TCGCCATGTCCCCTTGCGGTCGCCATGTTCGCGTTGCGGTCGCCATGCCTCGGCTACCACTGAGAAAGCACCGCGTTGCATAATTTGCGATACCGCTGAAACTTGCCTGCATACATATCATGTCGCGTGGGCTGTTTGATCGTATCATCAGTAGCTGCCAGCTGGTGCGTGACGGCCTGCCAGCTCGAGTCGCCACTTGCAATGTTTGCCAGCAGGGCCGCGCCCACAACTGATGCATCAATTGCGCCCTTGAACTGCACTGGAATACCGAAGATGTCGGCGACGAGCTGCCGAATCCACTCCGCCTCAAGCACTTTGCCGGAGGCGATGATCTGGCGCGGCTGCCCCAGTTCATGAAACAGCCCCTGTGCTATCCAGTAGGCATTCAAGACGATGCCCTCGACGGCGGCTCGCATCAAATGCGGCCCGGTATGGTGTAGCTTTAAGCCGAAGAAGACGCCTGTTGCGTTGGCATCCCATAAGGGCGCGCGTTCTCCCGCAACGTATGGCAGGCAGAGCAAGTCGTCGCACTGTACCGTTTCGGCGGCTGTCAGCATTTCCACGAAGCGTTGCTCGTCACGGTCCGTAGGATTCCTGCTCAACACCGAGTTATATAACCATTCAAGCACTACGCCGCCACTATTGCTGGGGCCACCCACGATAAAACGATCAGTGTCCAGCACATAACAAAACGCGCGCGTGGGGGCGTCGGTGACGGGCGTTGCGCTGGCCGTGCGAATGGCGCAACTGGTGCCAATGGTCATCGCCATCACATCATTCTCGATAGCTTCTACGCCCAGATTTGCCAGTACGCCATCCGACGCGCCGATGTTAAATACCGTCTGCGGTGATATGTCTGAGAGGAGTAATTGCCGTTCGCGGATGCCCCGCTTCATATAAGTCGTCGGCACAATAGTCGAAAGCCTATCAGCATCAATACCGGCCAGTGACAGCGCTCCGCTATCCCAGTTCGCCTCACGCAGATTATACAGCCCGGTCGCGCTGGCAATAGAAGCGTCAACGCGCCACTCTCCAAACCATTGATACCATATCCATTCTTTCTGTGAAACGAATTTCGCCGCTTTCTGGAAGATTTCGGGCTGATGTTTGCGCATCCACATCAGTTTGAGCAGTGGCGTCATCGGGTGGATCGGTGTGCCGGTTCGCTCATACACGGCCTTCCCTTCCTTGCTCTCCCAGAGTTCATTGGCCTCCTCTCTGGCGCGCAAATCCATCCAGGTCAAAGCTGGTCCCAGGTTGCTCCCATCGGCGGCAACGGGGATCAGGCTGTGCATGGCCGCGCTCAGCCCCACGCGCTCTACGGTGAAGCCCTGGCGCTGGGCTTCCTGAGCCGCCCTGGTCAGCACATTCACCACCGACTGGTAGACGACCTTTGGGTCCTGTTCGGCGGCTCCCTCATCATCGTGGTGTGACTTCACTTCCTCTGCCGCGTGCGTTATTTCTTTCATGTGTACATCAAACGCAATAGCTTTGACCGAGGATGTTCCAATATCGATGCCAATAGTACAGTCGAGGTGTGCCATGATCTCTTGCTCCTGCCCTATGTATACCCTCAAATTCACGCGCCTGCTTAAATGCGGTCTGGTAGGTGTATATTAAAACATTACATCACTTTGGCAGGAAGGTACAACCGGATCAATTATGAGAGTATGTTCGGGCATGGCGTAAAAGTCTTCTCAAGCCGTATCGGATTCGATGGACAGTGTCCTAGAAGGCAAAATCACACTCAGAAGACTTAATGTAGCTTCTGAGCGTGGTAAGCTCTGCTAAACTATTGTGTCACTGGTTGATGCTGATACCCCGGGTCCTCGTCTGCTACAGGCTAGAAAAAGACCCCGTTACGCTCCCGCCCGATCGCGGCGAAGACCGTTGTCGAGGTCGCCTCCGGGTCAGAGACAAACAGAAAATCCTTCTCGCGCGCGCTCCACTGGATGGTTGCCGCATCCTCGATCAATCTGGCATCAAAGTGGTTCACCGGGTCATGGAGGTGAACACGGCTCTTCACTCCTTGCCAGTGCATACGGAAAGAGACATCCGCTGGGAGCGATTTACCGTGCATTAAGGCATTTGGAATGGTGAAAAAGTCGCGTACCTCCGTGTCGCTGAGGCTCATGGATGCCGTCGCATCATCAAGATCAACCTCTACACGGTCATCGGGGACACGTACCGTCCAGAATAACCCGCTTGGAGCGATTCCAGGGTCGAAGTCATGGATCTGATTTGTAGGGACAACCTGCCCCTGATAAAGATCCAGTCAAATGAAGGAGAAAGTACCGCTGTGCGTTTCCCCATCCATCCCAATATAGACCCCCTGCATGAAGCGCATATCAACGTCGAAGAGGAGCGGGGAAGTGGCACCAGTGTCCGTGTTTGTGGCTGTCCCCGTTCCCTGGACCTCAGCGCCTCCAAGCGAGCCATGAAAATCGGTGATTGTCGATAGCTCGACGCCAGGAGCAATCGGGAAGACATGGAAAAGCTCTGTTCCTGGCCCAAAGGGCTGAATGCCTCCAGGAATGGGCTTTGGGGCGGCATTGTCTGCCAGCGCTCTCCCTGGCATCCAGACTCCCGAGGCGAGAACAACGCCCGTAGCGCCTGCCGCCGTTCCCATGAACTGGCGGCGTGACAACATGGCGCGTTCCCAAAAGTGTGTGTGACCAACATGACGAGGATGAGACCCACCCATGTCTGGAGAGTCTCTTTGTGAGATACTCAATTGTCTCTCCTTTCCTTGTATACGTGCGGATTGTAACGTTAAGGACAGACTACGAGGTCGCATGTAGAATTGACCGTGATGGGAAGCCAGGAAACACACAGATGAAAACCAGGTTGAGGAGAGAGACACAGGTGTAGAAATCACCCTGCATAGATTGCACTGAGTAAAGTGTAATGGATTTATATCTTATTGTCAAGCTTATTTTTACGTTTTGTTCATTTTAGCTACATATTCTTTCAATGTAGCTAATATCTAATTTTACTCACGAAAATTATTTAAATCTCTGTATAAACCTCATAAGCCACTTACCTGGAGTACAGCACTGTTTTCTCTTGACTCTCACGTTACGTCAGGGTGTATGCTCTCAAAGGAACATTTCTCATCAAGATCGGTAATGTCATCCTTCGCTTAGTCTTGTCATCCTGAGCGCAGCGAAGGATCTCCTGCGACAGGACGAGAGATCCTTCGCTGCGCTCAGGATGACAACCGCTTGCGATCAAAATCGGTAATGCTCATAAGGAATTTCTAGTCCTTGACAATCCTCTCGCTTATGAGGTATATTCTTTCGTAGTACATATCATTGTTACAAACAAACATTGTTACCAACAATAGATCATCGACAATAAACGAAAGGTGCAATGACAGAAACAACCTTAAATTCTCAGAAACAAACAGTGGTTGATGAGCAGGCGGAACGCTTTATTGCTATCTTCTCAGATCTGCGCAAGGTGCTGGGCGCGGGATTCAAACATGCGCACCAGCATGGCTTCAGCACCACGCAATTTATGGTGCTGGGGCTGGTCGAAAGATCGCGTGAGGGCGAGCCATGCACCATCAGTGCGATTGCAACGAAGCTGGGGCTTGATCCCGCGACGGTGGTGCGCACAGTCGATAGCCTTGAAAAGCGCGGGTTTGTTGAACGCCAGCGCGATAAGCAGGATCGCCGCCAGGTCTTTATCAACTTTACCGAGTCTGGACACCAGAGCCTGATGGAAGCGCACCAGCATTTCATCACACGCATCCGGGCCGTCTTCCAGGCAATGAGCGCGGAGGGGCGTGCCTCGCTGCTCAAAGGACTGGATGAGCTTGTGCGGGTCGGCCAGGAAATTCCGGTCGAGCAGGAGCGAGGACCCGGAGAGCAGTAACTGCCTTCAAAAAAGGAAAGAGCTTCTCTTCCCCCTTGACAGAATACGATATATCGTTATAATTATTGAGAGAATACGATATATCGCTAAATGGAATGGAGTCGAAATAATATGATCAAATTAATGCGGTTCATGAAACCGTATCGCCTGGTACTCGTACTCGTTGGGATACTGGCCGTAGCCCAGGCGTTAGGCAATCTCTACCTGCCTAATCTCTTCGCGGATATCGTAAATAATGGCATTGTGAAAGGCGATACTGGCTACATCTGGCGGGTCGGTGGCCTTATGCTGCTCGTCACAATGGGTGGTACTATTGCCGCAGTCGTCGGCATCTTCTTTTCTTCGAAGGTGGCGACCGGCTTTGGCAAAATCGTCCGCGCCAAACTTTTTACCCGCGTAGAGCAATTTTCGCTGCACGAATTTGACACCGTGAGTACATCCTCGCTCATCACTCGCACTACGAACGACACCACACAGGTGCAGCAGGTGATGATCGTTATGCTGAGCATGATGATCACTGCCCCGATCACGCTGGTTGCCGGGATTATCCTGGCGCTCAACCAGGATGTGGGACTCTCCTGGATTCTGGTGGTGGTCATTCCTATTCTTGTGGCCTCTATTATTATCCTGATGGTGAACGCCATCCCGCTCTTCCGTGCTATGCAGGTCAAGCTGGATAAGCTCAATCTCATTCTGGATGAAGGTCTGACCGGTGTGCGTGTGGTGCGAGCATTTGATCGCCAGAGGTATGAGGAGCGTCGCTTCGACGAGGCCAACCTGGAACTGACCAGTATTGCTATTAAGGTGAACCGGCTCATAGCATCGCTCATGCCGATTATGATGCTGTGCCTGAACGTTTCCAGCGTGGCTATTCTCTGGTTCGGCGCGAACCGTATCAATAATAATCAAATGCAACTGGGCGCGCTTATCGCGTTCTTGCAATATGCCATGCAGATTCTCTTCGCGCTGCTGATGGTCTCGATGATGTTCATCATGCTCCCACGCGCGGCGGCCTCTGCCGATAGAATCAACGAAGTGCTGGATATTCTGCCCGAAATCAATGATCCCGACCAGGCGAAGCTGGCCGACAAACAAAGGGGCTATGTGGAGTTCCAGGATGTGACCTTCAGCTATCCTGGCGCGGAAGAGCCTGCTCTCTCTAATATTACCTTCAGTGCGCGGCCTGGCGAGGTGACGGCCATCATCGGCGGCACCGGCTCCGGCAAATCGACGCTGATCAGCCTGGTCCCGCGCTTTTACGACATCGACAGTGGCCGCATTCTGGTAGATGGCGTGGATGTGCGCGAGATGTCGCAGGAGCATTTGCGCGCGAAAATCGGCCTGGTGCCGCAAAAGGTCGTGCTGTTTTCTGGCACGATTGCCGATAACGTCCGCTACGGCAAAGAAGACGCTTCCGATGAGGAAGTTCAACATGCCGCTGAGGTAGCGCAGGCCAGCGATTTCATCGAGAGGATGCAAGATGGCTTTGATGCGGTGATTGCCCAGGGAGGCACAAACGTTTCTGGCGGCCAGAAGCAGCGTCTATCCATCGCGCGCGCCCTGGTAAGAAAACCTGAGATCTACATGTTTGACGACAGCTTCTCAGCGCTGGATTTCAAAACCGATGCCCGCCTGCGTGCCGCGCTCAAAAAAGAAACTCGTGAGTCAACCGTGTTCATCGTCTCGCAGCGCGTCAGCACGGTCATGGACGCAGACCAGATTATTGTCCTGGATGAAGGGCGCATTGCCGGTATCGGCACCCATCGAGAGTTGATGAAAACCTGTGAGGTCTATTATGATATTGTCTCCTCGCAGCTTTCAGTAGCAGAAATCGCGGAGGAAATCGCATGAGCGAAGAACGTGAGAAGAGAACTGCCTCCATGCAGCAGAATCGCGGCCACATGGGCGGAGGCGGTTGGGGCGCGATGGGAAGGCCGGCGGAGAAAGCCAAAGACTTTAAGGGGACAGCCCTGCGCTTGCTTCGCTACTTCATGCCGCAGAAAATTCTCCTGATAATTGTGCTTATCACGGCCATCCTGGGTACGGTGTTCAACATCGTCGGCCCGAAAATCCTGGGTTTAGCGACTACCAAGCTCTTTGAGGGCCTGATCGCAAAATTTGTGGCGATTCAACATCACCTGCCAGTGCCTGGCATTGATTTCAACTATATCGCAACGATCTTGCTAATTTTGCTCGGCCTGTACATTATCAGTTCCATCTTTATGTACGCACAGCAGTATATCATGGCAGGTGTGGCGCAAAGAACGATGTACCAGATACGCAGGGAGGTGGACGAAAAGATTTCTCGCCTGCCGTTAAAGTACTTCGATACGCGCACGCACGGCGAGATTATGAGCCGCGCCGTCAACGATATGGATAATCTCAGCACCACGCTCCAACAGAGTATCACACAGTTGATCTCCTCGTTTGTGACGCTGCTGGGTGTGATTGTGTTGATGCTGACGATCAGCCCGCTCCTGAGCCTGATTGTCCTGCTGACCCTCCCGTTGAGCCTGTTCGTCACGATGGGCATTGCCAAACGTTCGCAGAACTACTTCAGGCGGCAGCAGAGGGCGCTGGGAGAACTCAACGGCCACGTTGAGGAAATGTATGTGGGCCACAGGATCGTCAAAGCTTTCGGGCGCGAGACGCAGTCCATTACCGAATTTACCGAGCGCAACGAGAAGCTCTATGAAGCCAGTTGGCGAGCGCAGTTCGTTTCTGGCATCATCATGCCGCTCATGCGCTTTATTGGCAACATCGGCTATGTCTTTGTGGCTGTAGTTGGCGGCGTTATGGTGACGCGGGGAGCTATTGCCATTGGAGATGTGCAGGCTTTTATCCAGTACGCCCAGCAGTTCACGCAGCCGATTACCATGCTGGCGAACTTCGCTAACGTGATTCAATCGTCTATGGCTTCGGCAGAACGCATCTTTGAACTGCTCGACGAGCAGGAGGAAGTGCCGGAGACCGAAGATGCGAAGGTTATTGAGCATCCCGATGGCACTGTCCAGTTCGAGCATGTCCGCTTCGGCTATAGCGAAGACAATATTCTGATGGAGGATATGAATATCGATGTCAAGCCGGGACAAATGATCGCCATTGTCGGCCCGACGGGTGCAGGCAAGACCACGCTGGTCAATCTGCTGATGCGCTTCTACGAGGTCAACGACGGCAGCATACTGGTGGACGGCGTCGATATTACCCACATCAAGCGTGGCAATCTGCGCCGCACGTTCGGCATGGTACTCCAGGATACCTGGCTTTTCAATGGCACCATCCGCGACAATATCGCCTATGGACGGGAGAACGCCACCGAGTCAGAGATTATCCAGGCGGCTAAAGCGGCCTACGCCGACCACTTCGTCAGAACGTTGCCAGATGGCTATAACACCGTTCTGAATGAGGATGCGACCAACATTTCGGCGGGTCAAAAGCAGCTTCTAACTATTGCGCGCGCCTTCCTGGCCGATCCAGAGATACTGATTCTCGATGAAGCGACCAGCAGCGTCGATACCCGTACCGAGATGCAGATTCAGAAGGCCATGACCGAACTGATGCAGGACAGAACCAGCTTCGTCATCGCGCACCGCCTTTCCACCATCCGCGATGCGGAACTGATCCTGGTCATGAATCACGGTACGATCATCGAGAAAGGCACCCACGAAGAACTGCTGGCAAAGAACGGCTTCTATGCCGATCTCTACAACAGCCAGTTCACCGGACGCGCGCTACTCGAGGAAGCAGTGTAAAACAAAATAAAAATGCCGTTGATCTCGTAGAC
>JBOGTO010000443.1:0-7381 GCA_050695155.1 Ktedonobacteraceae bacterium | reverse complement strand
CTCCGGTAGTTACTGATTATACGCTAAAAAGGCTCTGATAACAAGTGTTTTACTTGCCTCCCAAGGTGATGGAAAAGTTGTGCTAGAGAGGATAAGCAAGGCAACCGCCCGGGTCGCCTCTACTATGACGAAGAAGCAGGGCTTGCCTCGTTTGTTCATAGTAGAGGCGACCCTGGCGGTCGCCTTGCCTCTTTCCTCGACTTCTCAATCACCCTGCTTGCCGCCCGCCGCCCTGGCAATCTTGCTATGCATGTTATAATACGCAAGGTGATGGCTCACCCCATTTTTTTACCTCATTTTGCCGAGGGAGACAGATTATAAATGAATGAACATATTCTCGTGTGTGTGGCATGGCCCTATGCGAAAAGCTCCACACATGTTGGTCAGATTGTAGGGGCGTATCTCCCTGCTGATACCTTTGCCCGTTATCATCGCCTGGCAGGAAACAACGTCTTGATGGTTTCAGGCAGCGACGAACATGGTACGCCTATCCTGGTTGACTCCGAGCGCGAAGGTATCGATCCGCGCGAATTTGTGGCGCGTTATCATCGCCAGATATGCGAAGTATGGGATCGCCTGGGCATGTCGTGGGATTTGTTTACCGAGACCGGCACAGAAAATCACTACCGCATCACGCAAGATTTCTTCTTAACCCTGCATGATAAAGGCTATATCTTCAAAGACACTATGGAGTCTCCCTATTGCCCGACCGACCGCCGTTTCTTGCCCGACCGTTATGTCGAAGGCACCTGCCCTCATTGCGGCTACACACAGGCGCGCGGCGACCAGTGCGATAATTGCGGGCGCACCCTCGATCCGGTAGACCTCATTTCGCCGCGCTGCCGCCTGTGCGGGAGTGTAGATAGCGCGTTGGAGATTCGCCCGACGGAACACTTCTTCCTCGACTTGCCCAAACTTCAGGAGCAGTTGCAGCAATGGCTCTCCGAAGGCAAAGATTTCTGGCGACCGAATACCATGGGCTTCGTCATGAACTGGCTGAAAGAGGGTTTGCGCCCCCGCGCCATCACACGCGACCTGGACTGGGGCGTGCCTATTCCGCTCGATGGCTACGAAAGCAAGCGCATCTACGTCTGGTTCGATGCCGTAATCGGCTACTTCTCCGCCTCGGTAGAATGGGCAGAGCGACAGGGAACACCCGAAGCCTGGAAGACATGGTGGGTTCCCGACCAGACGACGCCCCCGGTGAAGTCCTATTACTTCATCGGCAAAGATAATATCCCGTTCCACGCCATCATCTGGCCCGCTATGCTGATGGGCTACGGCAACCGCAACCTGCCCTACGATGTACCCGCCAACGAATTTATGACCATGAGCGGCCAAAAAGCTTCGAGCAGTCGGGGCAACGTGATCTGGACAAAGGATGTGCTGGATAGTTATAGCGCCGACGCGCTGCGCTACTACCTGTCCGTAACGGCTCCCGAAGGGCGCGACACCGACTTCACCTACGAAGAACTGATTCGCCGCAATAACGACGAACTGGTCGCCACCTACGGTAATGCTGTGCATCGCACGCTGACATTCTTGCAGAGCAAATTTAATGGTATCGTGCCAGAAGCGCAGGCGCTGCGCGAGGCGGACCGCGAAATCCTGGCCGAGGTGGAGCGCGGCTTCGCGCTGGTGGGACACAACATCGCCAATTGCCACTTCAAAGAAGGCATCAACGCCGCTATGGCCGTCGCGCGCGCCGCCAACCGTTACCTGGACGAGCAGGCTCCCTGGAAGCAAATCAAGCTTGATCGCGCTGCCGCAGGTACCACCATTCATGTGATGTTGCAGGTACTGAGCGGCCTGCATATCATGCTCTGGCCCTACCTGCCATTCTCATCGCAGAAGCTGCACCACTACCTCGGCTTCGAGGGCGATGTCAGCACCGTTCACTGGCGGCCAACCAGCGTGCCAGCCGGTTTGCGCCTGCCGACACCATCACCGCTCTTCCCGAAACTGGAAGAAGTGGCAGTGCTTTCATAAATAAAACTCGTAGCAGGAGTGTGTGAGTGGCATCAGCGCAAGAAACGTTTAGAGCAACTGTTATCGAGCCTCTAAAAGTCAATCGAGGGATACAGGCTCTTTCATACGCCGAATATCTGAGGCTTCCAGCAGCGCAGAGATCGAATGATGAGGCCGATGTCGTTGATAGTCGCTTTACGCAAAAGCTTTTAGAGTGGTTAGGTTTTGAGACAGCGGATATTGCCTATAATTATCCAACCCCTGGCCTCCCACAAAACAGGCCGGATTTTGTAGCAAAGATGTTCGGCTCAACCGCGTTTGTCGTCGAGGATAAAAGCACCGACGAGCAATTAGATGCGGCTTCAATTCATCAATTGCGGCGCTACACCGTTGGAACGTCGGGCTATTGTCTCTGGACAAATGCGCGTTCAATCGTTGGTTTGCGCTTCGATGCCAACGGCGATTATCAGACCCTGGTGGAAGTGCGCGTCGATACCGTGTTTGGCAACCTGCCATCTCCCGTCGATCAAGATGCCAATTTTGAGATTCTTAAACTGCTTTATAGCAAGGAGCGTTTTAGCGACCTCGCCAATATTATCGATGCCATTGCCATCGATGAAAACGAGTGGAGGCAACGGGCAAAATCTCTTACGGACGAGGCTTCGCTGCGTGAGTTCATCGACGCGAGCCGCGATGTTCTGGATCGGCTCGCAACCGCCATTCGAGCGCGTTTGAGCAATGTTACGCTTGAATTAGCAGAGGCAGCCGGGGACCTTGCTTCCAGCCAGAAAAAATATCTTGCTATTCTATCTAACCTGTTTGACAGGCTCAAAGGCGGCGGAGGCGTCAATCTCGCGGAAGTAAGCAAACTGGAAGAAGAGTTACACGACCTCGCATCACGCTTGATTGACATGGACACCTCGTATACCGAACGCCTGAAACCAGCTATGAGCGCGGCAACCATTCCGCTCTGGAACAGCTCTATAGAAGAAATCAAGGCGGTTGTATCAGGATTGCGAGAACGCGAACTGGCGCGCAACGAATCGCGCCGCATTCGAGCGGCTTACCTGGTATGGCTCGAACGCTATAAATATATCGAGGGTGAGGAACGAGGCGATGAGCATACGGTCGAATCGCGCCGTCAACGGGCTTTCGCGGAACAGGTGAGCTATGTTTTCTTCGTTCGCCTGTTATTAGTACGAGTGCTGGAAGATAAAGGCATTATGGCTCGCATCGTATCGGATGGAGGTTTCAAGCACTGGTTCTCGTTTTTACGCAGTTCCTCATTAGAAGACCGCGTCCATGAAATTCGCGGCGAAGCCTTCCTTCCGCTCGTTTACAGCCGCGTCGTGAGTTTCTACCGGCACTTCTTTCAACAGCCCGTTTTTGACTGGTTCATGCCCGACGATTATTTGCTGGCTCTCGCGCTTTATCGCCTGAACATGTACAACTTCAAAGACGTTACTAATGACCTGCTTGGCTTTACCTATGAGGCATTTATAGACCGTGTGGCACGCAACCAGAAAGGTCACTTCCTGACACCCCCATCCATCGTGGAATTTATGCTTGATCGCGCCGGATACGCTGACTCTTCTATCATTGGAGAAAGCCTGCTCGATCCAGCATGTGGGTCAGGCAGTTTTCTGGTACACGCCGCGCGCAGGCTCAGGCAAGCAATTGCTAGCGGTATATCGCAGCGCGATCCAGTCGAATGCGCCCGGCTCTTTATTGAGCAGGTGAAAACCCGGCTCGTTGGACTCGAAGTGAACCCCTTTTCTTGTTACCTGGCGGAACTCAATCTGTTCATTCAGGTACTAGATGACCTGGCTCTCCTCTGGAAAAAGGGTGAACGACCAGATATTGAACGTTTCGCTATCTACAATACCAACAGTCTTGAGATGCCGCAGGCTGTTCTCAATTCAGGCTATGAAACGCTGGCTACCTCCTTTGGAGACGAAGCTACCTCTTTAGACGAGGCAGCCAGCGTCAAAAGCAAGCGAGCAAACTTTAGTTACGTGATCTCCAATCCGCCTTATGTCAATCGCGGCATCGTTCTGGGAGCAAAGAGCTATGGCGAATACCCATTCTACCGCGAAGTTGTGAAAGGCGATGAAAATTTCTACCTGCTTTTCCTGCGCCTTGCCACCTATTATATAGCTCAAGGCGGTACGGTCTGTTTTATTTGCCCGCTCAATCTCTTTGGTGACGAATCAACTACGCGAGCGCGCGAGATGATTAACAGGTGGAGCATACACTCGATCACGCGCTTTTATGCCAGGGACATGCTTTTCCCCGGCGTGTTGCAGGGAGTTTGTATCCTGCGCTTTGACCACCGCCCTGCTGATCCAGCGGACACTATAGAGATTCGCGGGGGTTTTTCCACCGGGGAAGCCGCCCAATCGGCCAGCCTGCTACAAAGCAAGCGCGTCATACAAAACTATCCCGCCCGGACAACCTGGAATAAACCCTGGCTGGTGAATGCCAACCCTGCCGCTTATGACCTATGGGAGTTCGCGCTTAGTAATTCTAAACAAGACCTGGCTGACCTTCTTGAGAAGAAGATGGAGGTAGGCAAAGGTGATGTAAGATCGACCTGGGCTAAACCTATGCTCAATTCGAGGCAAATAGCGCACGGACTACCACTTACAAAGGGCAAGAACGTTATGGATTGGGGAGGCTGGTCAACCGTTGCATATCTGGACCCCTTTGCGGCTATCTCCTCATCGATAAAAGATTATACGGGCAGCAAGTGGGTACAGAAACAGATTCAGCGCATCGCCAACTTAACCCGGCAGGAAACTGCCCTTTTCCTTAAAGAGGTTTCCGGTCTGGAAATGAAACGTCCCATCAGAGGTACAATACTTCAAAGAGACAATAAACATCCCGTCGTTGCGGATGAAACACTGCTCGTTATGTATACTCTGGAAGCGGCGTATGAAGACCTGGCATATGCGGCATTCGGGCTGGTGACAAGCGAGATATATAACCTCTTCTTCAGCCTCTTTTCCACCAATGCTCATGCCAATTTTAAGGAGATACTGCGTTTGCCCGTGCCGAACTGGTCGCCGGAACTCGAACAGCGGCTCGCCAGTGAGACCAAAAATGTGCTACAGATATACCAGAAGCTTCACCAGCACCAGGAGAAGTATGGAGTTGAGCAAGCGCAACATATATCCGTTAGCCGCGCGCTGCAAGCCACTGCATTACCAACATTGCGCCTGGAAGACATGGTATTGCGCGGGGACATCACCTTAAATGGAGCCACGCACTATTCTCTGGAAGTTCTGCAAACGCGCGGGCTACTCACGTTCAATTCCCGGTTGGATGCTGCTAGCGTTCAAGCGCTGGGACGCATTCTACGCGCCAATGGCAAATTGAGCTATCTCAAGGAGGGAAAAGATATACTTGTACCCAACCCCAGAGTAGCCGCTACATTTTTAGACAGGCTCGACAAAATCGAAGCGGAACGCGCAAGCATACACGCACAAGTCAGCAGCGCGCGGCGCACACTGGATGATATAATACTCGACGCTTACTGCATAACCAATCCGGCATGGCGAGAAATTGTAGACATGGGTGTTCCCTGGGCAAAGTAGCACGAACCAGGGCGGGTGCAGAGCAACGGCCCCTACCCTGTACGGCCTACTCTGTCCGCTTCGTAGCAGGGTAGGGGCCGTTGCTCTGCCAGATGGAATATGTTCCACGGCGCGCCCTCAGCTCACCGCTTTCTTCACGAGCTCGCCAATCCTTGCCTCTTCAGCGGCAGTCAACTCCGTCAGCGCGAAGGCGACCGGCCACAGGGTGCCTTCGTCGAGGTTCGCGCTGTCGTTGAAGCCGAACGTCGCGTACCTCGTCTTGAACTTGTGCGCGGGTTGGAAGAAGCAGACGACCTTGCCGTCCCTGGCATAGGCGGGCATCCCGTACCAGAGCTTCGGCGAGAGGGCTGGCGCGCTGGCTTTGATGATCGCATGGAGCCGCTCGCCGAGGGCGCGATCCGGTGCCGGCATCTCGCCGATCTTCGCGAGCACGGCGCTTTCCCCGTCCGCCTTATCCTCTTTCAGTTCTTTGACGCGCTGCCTCATTGCGCCTCGTTCCTCGTCCGTAAATCCCTTGATCGCCTTCGCAGGCTTCTTCGTCGCCTTCCTGGCGACGTTGTCTTCGGTGGACATGCGGTCTCCTTTCTGTCGTGCCGGTCAGGGGAAGCGTATCTTCCCCTGTCAAACAAACGGTGAAAAGACTTCCGTCGATCAGTATATCATGCTTTGAAAATACTGTGGGGGAATCGAGTGGTATACTTTTCGCATAACATTTTGAGAGAACACCGGGTGGGGTGGTCTAGTTTTCGGTTAACAACCGGTCACTTTTCGGCTATCGAAAACATCCCTTGTATATTGGGCAAAAAATTGCGTAAGGCGTTCGCATTTTTCCGCGACAGGATAGTAGAAAGGAGATTTAACGTTGACCAGCACAATCTCATCTATCCTGTGCCATCATGGACAAAGCATAGATACCTGCGGCATCTGCCGGCAGCGAACACATATGCAACTCGCCGCGAACATCGATACGCTGCTGGCGGATGCGCGTCCCCGCTTGCTGCGACTGACGCACATGAACGGCATTCCACAGGATGTTGCCGACGATGTCGTGCAAGAGACATTGATGGAGGCATGGCGGCACCTGGAAAACCTGCACACGCCGGAACGTTTTTCCGCCTGGCTGGATGGCATTTGTCGCAATGTATGCCGGAGACAGGCACGCACCCAGGACGCGCTTTCCCGCCAAAACGCCTCGCTTAGCGATCTTCAGCAGGACACCAGTAGCGAAACGGAAGATGCATCTTCCTTTGATATACTCGATCCACAGGCCATTGATCCCGCCGAGCTATTGAATCATGAGGACATGGCGACGCTGCTTGATCGCGCGCTCGCCTACCTGCCAGCAGAGACACGGGAACTGGTAGAGTTATGCTATCTCGCGGAACTTCCTCAACGCGAAGTAGCAACACGCCTGAACATAACGGTCGGCGCGCTGGAACTGCGCCTGCACCGCGCGCGTCGCTTGCTGCGCCAGGTACTCAACGGAGAGCTACACGCCGAAGCGGAGGCTTTTGGCATACTCGATGTCGAGCAGTCGGCTGGCTGGCAGGAGACGCGCCAGTGGTGCTGGCTGTGCGGCAAGCAGCGAATGCGTGCCATTTTTGAGCAACAACAAGATGGAACGGTCAGCCTACGGGTGCGCTGCCCGGATTGTTCAAAACGCTATGATATGGATATTATCAGCACCGCAGGACTTGTTTCAATGAATGGCTTACAATCATTCCGGCCCGCTATCAAAAGAGTCCTCCAGGCCATACCGCGTGTATACCTGTCTTCATGGGAAGAGAAGCTCTGTCCCTTTTGCAAAACAGCAACCA
>JBOGTO010000442.1:0-11703 GCA_050695155.1 Ktedonobacteraceae bacterium | reverse complement strand
GGGCAGGCGCGCGCCTGCCCTGCATCCTTCTCGTCTTCACAAAAAACGATTTAAACTGTTAGGATTGGTACCGGAATCTCCTGCGCGTTAGTCAGGAGAATGCCATCTGCTCCCTTTTTGCAACCGGATGGCTGCGACCACCGGGTCGGTGTGATGCTCCTCCATGCGCATCTCGGCCTTGCGCAGGTTATACGCGCTATTGATTAAGGCGATATGCGTGAAAGCCTGCGGGAAATTGCCCAGCGCGATATTCTTCTTTGAGTCGATCTCTTCAGAGAACAGGCCCAGATGACTGGCATAGCCAAGCAGGCGTTCAAAGAGCGAACGGGCCTCATCGATACGCCCCTCCATAGAGAGGTTATCAACCAGCCAGAACGTGCAGATGGTGAATGTTCCTTCGCCACCGGACAGCCCATCGTCGGTATCTTCCGCTGGATAACGGTAGACAAAGCCGCGTTCATCGGTCAAACGCTCCATAATGCGGTCAACGGTTGAGCGCATACGTGGATCGTCTGGCGCGATAAATCCAACCAGGGGCAACAGGAGATTGGAGGCATCCAGCACCTCGCTGTCATACGACTGGGTAAATGCGCCGATGCTGGTATTGTAGCCATGCAACAGGATGTCGGCGCGAATCTGGTCGCGCACCATGCGCCAGCGCGGCACGTCAGCTTCCAGGTTCAACTGTTCGGCGGCGCGAATGGCGCGATCGAGCGCAACCCAGCACATGACTTTGGAGTACACGAAATGGCGCAGACCGCCGCGTACTTCCCAGATGCCGTTATCTGGCTCCTGCCAGTGCAGGCAGACATGCTCGACCAGCAGGCACATCATATCCCACAGAGGCCCTTCTAGCTTCTCACCGAAACGCTCGAAGCCGCCCTGTCTGCGGAAAAGGTGGATACAATCCAATACCTCACCGAAGACATCCATTTGCTTCTGATCGGCAGCGGCATTGCCAACGCGCACCGGAGCCGAATTATTGTAGCCGCTCAACTGGGGCAGTACTCGTTCGACCAGGTCGCGTTCGCCGCGAATACCGTACATGATCTGCAGGTCCTCGCCGTTCTTATAAGAAAGACGCCGCAGCCAGTGTGTGAAGGCGTGCGCCTCTTCCGTGAAGCCCAACACGTTCAGCGCGTACAGGGTGAAGGTGGCATCGCGCAGCCAGGTGTAGCGATAGTCCCAGTTGCGCACACCCTCCAGTTCTTCCGGCAAAGATGTTGTAGGTGCCGCTACGATAGCGCCAGTAGGAGCATAGGTCATCATTTTAAGCACCAGCGCGCTGCGCTCCACCCATTGCGCATAGCGCCCACCGTTGATACTGCCCTTCAACCAGGTGCGCCAGCAGTGCAGAGTATGCGCCAGTTCCCAATCAAAGTTGCGCAGGTGTAGCTCTTCTTCAGCCAATCGGCGCGCGGCGCGAGCGTTGCGTCCCATGCCGACCGCGAACAGCAGGCGTTCGCCTTCCTGTAAGGTAGCCTGCATCACAATCGAGGGAGATACGTCGCCATCTTCTTGTTGAACATACATAGTAAATGAAGGCAAGCGATAGGCCCCGATTACCCCCAGACCCACATGTTGCTGACCGCCAGAAATGACCGCGCCCAGGCCATTTGGCACGAGTGACACTTCAGCAGGGGCCTCCGCGTAGTCAGGAGTGACTTTGAGAGTCATAGTGATAGGCAGCTCGCCATGCACACATTCAACAATGCGCACAAGACAATGGCAGGAGCCATCTTCACGAGTCCAGGTATTATTATTCAACTCACGGAACTGCCACGCGCTTAATGTCTCTACCGGCATGAAATCCGTCAAGATCACTTCGCCCATCTCGTTGGCGAATCTGGTCTGCAACACATTGCTGCCGCGCAGGTAACGCTGCGTCCCACGAATGTTTTGATCGACAGGCGCGATTTGAAAGTACCCTCCACGCTGCGTATCGAGCAAGCGACAGAAGATCGCCGGGCTATCGAAATCCGGCAGGCAACCCCAGTCCACTGAGCCGTCCGGGGCGACCAGCACTACCGAATGACAGTCCCCAATCACGCCATATGCGTTGATTGCTTGATAATTGCGAGTATTGGTGTTCATCCCAACCCCATCCCTTGTAGTAGTGAAAATCGTGTGAAAAATTTCTAAGGATATTCTAATGTCCTTATATCAAGAGTAAACGGAATACTTAACACAAGAGTAACAAGAATTTAGTCCTATTTTTAAGAGAATTATCCGTATCCCAACTAGCCCCCACATAGCCCCCATATGAACTAAAACAAATTTTTTTTGCAGGCTATTTCCTGAATACAGGCTCTTTTGCCTCTGTTTTCAGCTTACCACGCAAGAAAAATCCTGCTTGTGAATTTACTCATGCATTTCTACGTAGTACACATATAGATAGTATTACGCGAGAGAGTTTCGTTACAATTGATTTTCTCGCCCCAGACACACGACTAGACTACATTGACAACCAGCCAGCCGCAATGCCGTGTCTGAAAGGAGTCGTTGGTTGCTCCGCAAAGATCGCGTATTCGAGACCTTACGATCAATGTGTACGCAACGGCCGGCACAGCGTGGTGCATTACGTCGTTATACCGGCTTCAGCGCCGAAGAAGTCGCTGAACTGGCGCAGGTGGACCGCACCAATGCCAGTCGAGATCTCAATATCCTCGTTCAGGAAGGGTTAATTGAACGCATTCCAGGCCGACCCGTCCTGTTCACTATCAGGGCGTCTTCAACCTCTTCTCTCTCCACAAACACCCACGCGGAAAAGGCATATGCCTGGCATAGAGAAGAGGCATCACAAACGCGCCGCCAGGGGGTTGCTACGAGTGTCAAAGAGCCGAACAAGCCACCGGCGATTGCCGCATCGGTACATACTGGCGCAATAGTTACCAGCTTTAACACACTGGTTGGCAGCGACGAAGGTCTAAAAGTCGCCGTGCAACAGGCTAAAGCAGCTATGCTCTATCCGCCGCGCGGCCTGCATACGCTGCTCTACGGGCCAAGCGGCGTGGGCAAGACGACCCTGGCACGTTTAATGCACACGTATGCGCTTGAATTGAATGCGCTACCACCCGACGCGCCCTTTGTCAGCTTCAATTGCGCCGACTACGCCAATAACCCGCAATTGCTCATGGCGCATCTCTTTGGCGTTGTGCGCGGCGCGTACACAGGCGCGGAACGCGATCGCGATGGCTTAGTCGAGCAAGCTCACCGGGGCATTCTCTTTCTCGATGAAGTGCATCGCCTGCCGCCAGAAGGTCAGGAAATGCTCTTTTATCTGATGGACCGCGAGCGCTTTCGTCGCATGGGCGATGTCCACGAGCGCCACGCCTCGCTGCTGCTGCTGGCGGCGACCACAGAAGACCCCGCCACATCGCTGCTGCCAACCTTTCGCAGGCGCATTCCTATGACCATCACCCTACCGGGATTGCACGAGCGCACCGTGACGGAACGGTACGAGTTGTTACGCGCCTTTTTTACCACCGAATGTAGCAGTATCGGCACTCATATCCACGTCGAGGCCCAGGTGTTGCAGGCGTTGCTGCTGTATGACTGCCCCGGCAACGTCGGCCAGTTGCGCACCGATGTCCAGCTTACCTGCGCCCGCGCCTATTTAGAGTATCGCACGCACAACCTGCCGGAATTGAATGTACACCTGGGCGTCTTACCCGATCATGTGCGACGAGGATTGCTGCGCACGGTTGAACTGCATCGACAGCTTGCGCCCATTAAGCCCCTGCTGGAAGCGCCGCATATCTTTACGCCGACCGGACTCAGCCTCGACAGCCTGCCAGAGTCGGCCCATGATCTCTATGACACCATCAGTACCGACCTGAACCGCTTGCGCCGGGGCGGGCTGCCCGATAGCGAGATCAATCGCCTGTTACACCTGGACATTCAAGACTATTTCCAGCGCTTCGCGCAAGAAGTCACTGCCAAACCCGCAGGCTCCGTCTCCATTCTGATCGACGAGCGTATGGCATCCATAAGCCGTGACATTGTTACCTTCGCGGAAGCACAACTGGGACGAGTCTTGCCGGAAAAGCTAGCCCTGGTGCTGGCTATGCATCTGACCAGCGCGCTTGAACATATTGCGCAGGGAAGCCAGTTGGCTGACCTGGCGCTCCAGTCGGTGCGGCGCACCTATCCTGTTGAATATGAGGTGGCCCGCACTGCGTTGGCCCAGCTACGCACCGCGCTCGGCGTAGCGCTGCCCGAAAGCGAAACTGAAGTGCTTGCAGTGCTGCTGGCGAACGCGGAAACCCTGCTCAGCGACGCGCAATCAACGGTAGGCATTGTCGTCGCGGCGCATGGGCGCGGTATCGCGGCTGGGCTGGCGGAACTGGCGAACACGCTGGTTGGCGTGAATAGCGTGCGCTGGGTAGAATTGACGCTGGACGAATCGCCCGAAGAGTTGCTGGGCAAGGTGATTCACTGGGTGCAGGTGGCAGAACAGGGCAGCGGAGTACTTTTGCTGGTCGATTTCTCCTCGCTACTTTCGCTGGGCGAGCTAATTTTCCGGCAAACGGGTATAGAGGTACGGGCGGTAGCGAGCGTCTCGGCCCCGCTCCTGGTGGAAGCAGCGCGTCGAGCGCAACTCGCCACACATGTGACGCTCGATCAACTGGCCGCCAGCCTGGCACATCCGCGCGCTGGCGATGAACGCGCTACTAGCAGCATCTCAAATGAAGAGGAGCGCGGCATATTCCTGCGGCATTCCTCCGAGAATGGACATCAAGCGAGCAATTCCACGGACATTCCGCAAGTAAAGCTTTTGCCGCGTGTGATCCTCTCTGTCTGCCTGACCGGTTTCGGCAGCGCGACCAAAATCGCGGAACTGATCGAAGAGCATATGCCTGGATTGCGCCAACAAGGGGTAGAGATCATTTGCATGGATATTAGCCTGTCGAGCAAAACAGCCGACGAGGTGCAGCGCCTGGTAGGCAACCGCAACGTAACGGCGGTGGTGGGAACCATCAACCCTCATCTCGACAGCTATCCTTTCATCGCTCTGACCGATTTCCTTTTTGGAGATGGCATCACGCGGCTGCGCACCTTGCTGGGCGAAACGTTGATCGACCCCGCGTTGCTCAATCCATCAACTACACAGCCGGAAGCCGCCTCCAATGCGCCTCCGGTGCAGAATACGCTGATTTTCACGCGGCGCGCCGACCTCATGCGCGAGATTTCCTTTACGCTTGCCCAGCGTCTACTCTTTCTCAACCCGGTGCGCGTAATGCCGCTCATTGAGCGTATGATCGAACTAATCGAAGTTGAGGTTGGCGAAACATTTGAGATAGAGGTGCTGGCTGGCCTGATCTTGCACCTGGCCTGCATCCTGGAACGCGGCACACAGCCGCGCGGCATGTTGGTGAGCGAGGTTGTGCGTACCCAGGTGGAGCAGCTTTTCGCGCGAGAACTGAGCATTTGTCGTCGCGCCCTGCACATTCTCGGCACCCAGATCGCGCGTCCTATACCAGATGAGGAGGCATATAATATCGTCGGCATCTTGCGCCAGGTAGACATTTTTATTTTGGAAGACAGGTAGATCATTACTGTGCTAAGTGTGCTACACACTTTATGGCATGAATATTGCGGCTTCTGAGAATGTACCCGTAGAGTGTTGAAAATGGTTTGCGGCTGCTACATGAACCAACCGCGAATACGTATCGATGCTCGTGGGGGGAGTTGGCATGTTACATGTGATTATTGTTTGCAGTTGGGGCATGTCAACCAGCTTGCTGGTTGACAGTATGCAGAACGCAGCCGCCGCGATTGATATTACATTGACCGTCGAGGCTCTAAGCGCGGGGGAATTTGCCGCCAGGGTAGAAGAGTGCGATGTGGTGCTAATCGCGCCGCAGATTCGTCACCTGCGTAAGAGTATTGAAAAGCTGGCCCAATCGGTAGGCAAGCCGGTTGCATTGATCGAGCCGTTTCACTACGCAACCATGAATGGGAATGCCGTACTGGAACAGGCGCTTCAATTGCAAGCCCGCGCGCGGGAAGGTACACTATAAGCATGAGCGCGATGATTGAGCGCGGCAGCGCCTGGGTCGAACGCTTTCTTGTTCCACCGCTGGGCGCGCTGGCGAGCAACATCTTTTTACAGGCTATACGCGATGCATTCATTATTTTTACCTTGCCGTTGATCCTGGCAGGTAGCCTGTTTCTCATCGTTGCCAACCCGCCTATCAAGGCGCTGGCAGACTGGATTGCACCTTACCAAACAGCAATATTGGTACCATTTCAACTGTCATTCGGCTTGATGGCGCTTTTTCTGGCGTTCGGCGTCGCTTATAGCCTGGCACAGTATCGCCGCACAGAACCGGTGCAGCCTGCGGTGCTGGCAATGGTGCTGTTCCTGATCGCCTCCGTTCCGGTGAGTGACCTGACGAACCTGAAGCTGGGCGATGTGTTGCCGTACTTTGGCGGCGAAGGGTTGCTCGTCGGTATCTTGATCGGTATCCTGACCACCGAGGTTGTGCGCCGCTTTCGCGGGTCACGCTTCATTATCCGGTTGCCAAAGAGCGTGCCACCCAACGTGACGCGCGCCTTTGAAGCGTTGGTGCCTGCCATACTACTGATAACGTTGGTATGGAGCATCGAGTGGTTCATCAGTGCGCATACCGGCGTGGTGACTGATGCCAATGGTCATAGCAAAGTCCAGCAATTGACTTTGCCCATCCTGCTGATGCGAGCCTTCCAACCACTGGTGCTGGTGCAGGACAGTTACCCGGCGGCGCTGCTGGAAATCGTCTTGATGATGCTGCTGTGGTCGGTTGGCATTCATGGCATGAACGTAGTAACAGCCATCGCGCTACCGTTCTGGCTCAGCATACTGTCCGTGAATGCCACTGCGCATGGTCATGGTATTGTGACGGAACCGTTTTTTCATATCTTTGCCCATCTGGGCGGTTCTGGCGCAACCTGGCCCCTGGTGATCTACATGCTGCGCTCTCGTTCAGCGCAGTTACGCACCGTCGGCAAGGTGGCATTAGGACCGGCGGTATTTAATATAAATGAACCGGTTACGTTCGGTGTGCCAATGGCGCTTAATCCGGTGATGATGATTCCCTTTGTATTAGTGCCTGTTATCATCGTCACCATCAACTATATTGTCTTTGCCGTAGGTCTGGTGCATGTGCCGGTCGTATTGCAACCTTTTACCGTACCCGTCGGAGTCAGTGGGTTCGTAGCCAGCGGAGGCGACATTAAAGGAAGCCTCTTGCAGTTCTTCGACCTCGGCGTCTCCGCTCTCATATACTATCCGTTCTTCAAGGCCTGGGAACGTATCCTCGTCCAACGCGAGGAAGCGGCGATCCGGCCAGAAGAAAAAGCTGAGCGTATCGTGGCAGAGGTTCATTAAAAGGGTACACCTTTGCCAGTAGTGTAAGAAAGGAGCGTATTCTAGCGAGTTACAACATGGACGCTTGCTTAGATCAAGCACGTTTATTACCGGTCTCCATTTTAGTCTTACAATGCACATCTTTCAACAGGGGGATTACAGTGAACGCCCGCGAAAGGTGTTACGCAGGAGGACAAGCAAACGATGAAACTATTTGGTCAACGAGGCAAGAGATTTGCCTCATTAGTTAGCGTTGTCGTACTCGGCAGCATGTTGCTGGCAGCGTGCGGCAGCGCCAACAGTGGCACCAGTGGCACCACTGCTACCGGCAACGGCGGCAAAGGGTGCAAGAAGATTGGCGTACTCCTACCGGAGACATCCACTTCCGCCCGTTGGGAAGGCCAGGACAAGCCGGATCTGGAGCGCGATATTCCCGCTACCCTGCCTGGCGCGACTGTTGACTATTCCAACGCGCAAGGTAGCGCCGACCAGCAACAGACCAACGCAGATGCAGCTCTAACAAAGGGCGACTGCATCCTGGTGGTAGCTGCCAGCGACAGCGTCAAAGCCGCCGCTATTGTAGCCAAGGCGAAGCAAAACGATGTACCCGTTATCGCTTATGACCGCCTGATCCAGTCCAACGACCTGGCGTATTACGTCTCGTTCGACGGTGTGGCAGTCGGCAACCTGCAGGGCCAGTACATCGTCGATCACTACAAGGACTTCGTGAAGTCGGGTGTTGGCAATGTAGCGATGATCAATGGCTCACAGACGGACAACAACGCCATCCTCTTCGCCAAAGGCGCGCACCAGAAGCTCGATCCGCTGTTCCAGAGCGGCGTGCTGAAGAACGTCTACGAGCAGTTCACTCCCGGCTGGGACAACCCGACCGCGCAGACCGAGATGCAGGCCGCGCTCACCAAGACCGGCAACAACATCCAGATCGCCTATGTCGCTAACGACGGCATGGCGGGAACGGTAATCGCCGCGTTGAAGCAGCAGCATCTCAACGGCAAAGTACTCGTCACTGGTCAGGACGCCACGGTTGCCGGTTTGCAGAACATCCTGCTGGGCGATCAGACCATGACCGTTTTCAAGGACATCTCGCTTGAGGCCCAGGCGACTGCCAACATCGTTGCTGCCATCAGCAACGGCACCAGCACGTCCAGCCTGACTAACGGCGTGACCACGCAGACCCAGGGTGGAGCGAACATCCCATCCGTTCTGGAGACGCCACAGGCCATCGACAAGACCAACGTCATGACGGTAATCACTGCCGGCGGCGCTACCCTCGCTGACGTTTGCCAGGGCTTGCCATCGGGCGCGGGCGGCATCTGTCCGTGACCTTGTTGCTGTTATCCGTGTATAGTCTCACCTGGCGTCTTATGGACGCCAGGTGAATTGCGCCGAAAACCAGGGCGGGGGCAGAGCCGCCGCCCTGATCAATCGGGCTTGATGCAAAATCTTGACGCCCACTCCAAAGGTGATATACTTGCATTTAGATTTCTCATCCATTTTATTTTAAATCGTCTTAAGATTGGAGGATCAGATGGCCGAAAATATCACTCCTTCGGTCGGCAATACTTCTTCCCCTCGGTCAGTAACACCCTGGGGCGAGGGCGAACCCCGCCTGCGTTTGCAAGGCATCGGTAAATCCTTCGGCGCGGTACGCGCGCTTTCCGGCGTCGATTTTGAGGTCTATGACGGCGAAGTCGTGGGTCTGGTTGGCGATAATGGCGCGGGCAAATCCACGCTTATTAAAACCATAAGTGGCGTCGGACCTGCCGACGAGGGCGAAATATTTGTGCAAGGTCAGCCCGTCAAGATCCACAACCCCAATGTCGCCACGCGCCTGGGTATCCAGACCGTCTACCAGGACCTCGCGCTTTGCGATAACCTGGATGTGGTCTCCAACCTCTTCCTCGGACGTGAAGAACTCGCACCATTAGGTGCATTAAAAGAAAACGACATGGAGAAACGTGGATTAGCAGTTCTGCAAACGCTTAACGTGAAACTCCCCTCCATTCGCGCCATTGTTGCGCAGCTCTCCGGCGGGCAAAGACAATCCATTGCGGTCGCAAAATCGATTTTGCGTAACGCCGCAGTTGTGTTGCTCGACGAGCCTACCGCCGCGCTTGGTGTTGCTCAGACACGCCAGGTCCTCCAACTTATTCGCCGCCTGCGCGAGCAAGGGTTGGCTGTCGTGGTGATCTCGCATAACCTGGCTGATGTTTTTGAAGTGGTAGATCGGGTGATTGTCCTGCGACTTGGAAAGCGCGTTGGCACCTTTGTGGTGAAAGACACGACGCCCGAACAGATAGTAGCCGCCATCACCGGCGCAGAATTTGGTCAGCTTTTAGAAGAAAATGGCAATGGAGGACACTGATCGATGAGCGAAATTATTAATACCCCGCCAGCCGACTCAAGCGCCGTCGAAGATCCCAACGCTGCGGCTGTTGAAGCGCCATCTTACAGGCAACGTCAGAGCATTGGTCAACTGCTGCGCGGTGATCTTGGCTTCATCCCCGTACTGGTTACGCTGATTATCATCATCATCTTTTTCCAGATCATTACCAACGGCCTGTTTTTTAGTACGGGCAACATCACCAATTTGTTCCTGCAAAATGCACAAATTGGCCTGGTCGGCCTGGGGGGTATTCTTGTCCTGCTGCTTGGTGAAATCGATCTCTCAATGGCAGCTGTCAGCACGCTCTGCGGCGTGGTAATGGGTGTGCTTTCCGAGCGGCTTGGGCTACCACCCTGGCTCTCTATTCCCGGCGGATTACTGGCGGGCGCGCTGGCAGGCTTCATCAATGGCTATTTCATCGCTATACTGCGCATCCCCTCCTTCATCGTGACGCTGGCATCTTCCATCGCCTATTCGGGCTTGCTCATCACCCTCCTTCAGGGACAGGCTACGCTCCTCATCCAGAATAGCTTCATCAGCAGCATCGCCGGTTCGCCAGAAAGCTACTTCCCCGATAGTCTCGGCATCGGTCTCCCTACGGCTGCCGTATTGATCTATATCATCTACCGTGTCTTAGACTACCGCAAACGCGCCAGCCTGGGACTGAGGAATCCTGCACTGCCGCGCTTCCTCGCATATCTCATCATCCCTCTTGTGCTTGTTGAAGGACTCGTTATCCTCTTCGAAAGCAACCATGGCGTTCCCTATTCAACCGGCATCCTTTTCGGCGCTATCATACTTTTCTGGATTCTCCTGACGAAAACATCCTGGGGTCGCCATATCTATGCCGTGGGTGGCAATAAGGAGGCAGCGCGCCGCGCCGGTATTAGTATCGTTGCTATTCAACTTTCCGCATTCACCCTCTGCTCGGCGCTGGCAGCGGTCGGGGGCGTCATCGAAGCCTCACTCACCTTCTCTGCGCAAACCCAGGTTTCTCCATTCCTGTTGCTGAATGCTATCGCGGCAGCAGTCATCGGTGGTGTCAGCCTTTTCGGCGGCAAAGGCTCGGTCTGGGCTATAGTACTGGGTATGTTGATTATAGGCAGCCTGTCGAACGGCCTCGCGCTTAAAAATCTGGGAACCGATGCCCTGGAAATTATCGAGGGGTTGGTGCTACTGGCTGCCGTCACTGCCGATGCTGTCATCCGCAGGCTACAAATGCGCACTGGACGATGACGCGCTTTTGCATAGTGAATTTCAATCCTTTGCGGGCGAATGCGCTTCATTCCAGGTAGCCGGAACATAAGCGCTGGAACCAGTGAAACCGCGCGGGTCTCATGTGGACCCTATCCTATGATGTGACGCCTTCGCTGGCTCATTCGTAGAGGGTAGGGAACAGCGTGAGACCCGCGCGGTTTCACTGGTTCCAATACCTATCGCTATCAGGAGCAGCATCAAATCAATGAGCAGCCTTTTATACAAACGCCGCCTGGATCGCTATGATGTATGCGCGGGAGTAATCATCGCCCTGGGAACGCTCCTGCGACTTGTCTTTATTCTGCCAGGCTGGCCTGCTTCTTATAATGACGAGGGAACACTGGGCTTGATGGCCCTGCACATCGCATACAAAGGCGCTCACCCGCTGCTTTACTACGGGCAGGATTACCTGGGATCGCTGGAAGCTTATCTTGGCGCGGGCTTCTTTCACCTGTTCGGAGCTTCTACACCCGTGCTGCGGCTTGGCCTCCTACTACTCTTTGCGCTCTTCCTCGTCGCTATGTACTTTCTGGCAGCCCTGCTTTATGCAAAATCGCTGGCTCTCGTCACACTCATTTTCCTATCCCTGGGATCGCCCGAGGTGCTATTACGCCAACTGATGGCGGCAGGCGGAACACCAGAACTCATGTTTTTCACGACACTGCTCCTGCTGCTAACCGCCTGGCTC
>JBOGTO010000441.1:0-15972 GCA_050695155.1 Ktedonobacteraceae bacterium | reverse complement strand
TGTTCATAGAATCCTCGTATCGTTTTCTGGCAAAGTATGGTAAACTGATAATTATTTGTCAGGATAGGGAGAGGTAAGTCAAGTCATGGCTCAAGAAGAATCCCGGCCCTTGCACGTCCATAAAGCAACCTCTTCTCAGAAGGGCAAGCACAATACTCATCATGCTTCTCCTGTCGCATTCCTGGAGGGTGGTGGTGAGATGGGGGAGCGGATACGCGCCACCGACTGGTCGAAAACGCCACTCGGTCCGGTTGAAAGATGGCCGCAGAGCCTGAAAACGATTGCGCGCATCATGCTCACCTCACGCCAACCGATCTGGATCGGCTGGGGGCCAGAACTGATTAAACTGTACAATGATCCATATAAAGCCATCGTGGGCGGCAAACACCCCGAAGCGCTTGGTCAGCCTGCCTCAGTCGTCTGGCGTGAAATCTGGGATGACATTGGGCCGCGATTACAGACTGCCATGCAGCAAAATGAGGGGACGTATGACGAATCGCTCCTGCTTCTCATGGAGCGGTACGGCTATCAGGAGGAGACCTACTATACCTTTTCCTACAGCCCCGTTCCGGGCGATCAAGGGGGCGTGGAAGGCATTATCTGCGCGAATACGGATGATACGCGGCGCATTATCAGTGAGCGACAGGTGAAACTGCTGCGTACCCTGGCTGCTGAAACGGCTGATGCGTACACAATAGAGGCGGCGTACAGGCTAAGCGCAAAAAGCCTGGAACAGAACCCGTATGACATTCCTTTTGCCATACTGTACCTGCTCGATCAGGAGCAGCAAACGGCGTATCTTGCTGGAACCTCTGGCATTCAAAAAGGGCATCAGGCGGTGCCTGAAATTGCGGCTCTGGATGCTCAGGCGGTATGGCCTTTCCATAAAGCGATAAGGAGTGGGAGAGCCTGTGTCGTCTCTCAGTTAGGCGACCTGTTTGACGACCTGCCAACAGGTGCCTGGAAGTATCCTCCCTATCAGGCGGTTATCCTTCCTCTTGCGCCATCTGGTCATACAGGAAGGGCGGGCCTGTTACTTGTGGGCCTGAATCCTTTTCGATTGCTTGACGAGGAGTATCAGGGATTTCTCAACCTGGTGGCGGGCCAGATTGCCGCCAGCATTGCCAATGCACAGGCTTATGAGGAGGAACGCAAGCGCGCCGAGGCTCTCACCGAGATCGACCGCGCGAAGACCGCCTTTTTTAGCAATGTCAGCCATGAATTTCGCACTCCCCTCACCCTCATGCTTGGACCAATTGAAGATACATTAGCTGAAAAAAGTACGCTTTCGGAAGCACAACGCGGGCGAGCAGAAATGCTTCAGAGAAACGCTTTGCGCCTGCTCAAACTGGTAAATGCCCTGCTGGATTTCTCGCGCATTGAATCTGGACGTGTCCAGGCGATCTACGCGCCAACTGACTTAGCCACGCTTACGGTAGACCTGGTAAGTTCTTTTCGCTCGGCTATTGAGAAAGCAGGTATGACATTGATCGTCGATTGCCCATCGCTTTCTCAGGAAGTGTATGTCGATCACGAGATGTGGGAAAAAATTGTCCTGAACCTGCTTTCTAATGCCTTCAAGTATACCCTCAAAGGAAGCATCGTGGTCTCGCTGCGGCAAAAAGAGACAGGCGTTGAGTTAGCGGTCCAGGATACAGGCGTGGGCATTCCTGAAGAGGAATTGCCTCATATGTTTGAACGATTCCACCGCATCAGGGGAATCAAGGGACGAATGTATGAAGGAACAGGTATTGGACTGTCTTTAGCGCAAGAACTGGTCACGTTGCATGGAGGAACCATTGGGGTCGAAAGCACACCCGGCAAAGGAAGTATCTTTACCGTAGTGCTACCACTGGGAACGGCCCATCTACCACAGGAGCGGATCGCGTCACAGCAGCTCCATGCTTCAATGGCAGGCAATGCGTATATCTATGTGGAGGAAGCGTTCCGCCTGCTTGTCGCAGAGGAAGTTACTTCCGCGATTCTTTCCGATGGGCGGCAGCCACTAACGAATGGCGCACAACCGGGGAATGGAGAACAGAGGCAGGCGGCGCGTATTCTGTTCGCCGACGATAACGCCGATATGCGTGAATATGTTAGCCGCTTATTACAACGGCGCTATGAAGTACTGACCGTGTCTGATGGCAAAGCAGCGCTTGCTGCGCTGAAGGAGCATTCACCGGACCTCGTGTTGACTGATGTCATGATGCCTGGTATGGATGGGTTTGAACTGCTGCAAGCCATCCGTTCCGATTCCGAGACCAGGAGCTTGCCGGTGATTCTGCTTTCCGCGCGAGCAGGGGAAGAGGCGCGGGCCGAAGGCATGGAAGCGCGGGCCGATGATTACCTGGTCGAACCGTTTAGCGCGCGCGAACTGCTGGCACGGGTAGGAGCGCATCTTGAAATAGCTCGTATCCGTAAGGAAGCTGAGGAACGTGCCAAAGCTGATCTGCGAAATGTAGAAGAAAGTGAAGCACGCTTTCGCACACTTGCCGATAATATCTCTCAATTCGCGTGGATGGCTGACGCGAATGGATGGATTTTTTGGTACAACCAGCGCTGGTACGACTATACAGGAACGAGTTTGCCAGAGATGGAGGGGTGGGGATGGCAAAAAGTCCACCATCCAGATCATGTAGAACGGGTCGTAGAGAAGATTCGCTACTGTTTTGAGACGGGAGAAGCCTGGGAAGATACCTTTCTGCTGCGGGGGCGAGATGGAACATATCGCTGGTTCCTCTCAAGGGCCATTCCTATTCGGGACGAGCAGGGCAAGATCATACGCTGGTTTGGTACTAATACCGATATCACTGAGCAAAAGCAACTGGAACAACAAAAAGATGACTTTCTTGGCATTGCCAGCCACGAGCTAAAAACCCCTGTCACCAGTCTGAAAGCCTATGCGCAACTGTTGGAACGGCGTTTCCGGCGCGAAGGCGACGTGCGTTCAGCAGAACTGTTACAGAAAATGGACGCCCAGTTAAATAAGCTGACGGGTCTGGTAGAAGATTTACTCGATGCTACCAGGATTGAGGGTGGGCAACTGCTGTTTCATCCCTCCCTTTTTGATTTCAACACGCTGATCGAGGAAGTCGTCGAAGAGACGCAGCGCACAACGACCGGACACACCATCGTCAGGGAACTTGCGACATCCATCACTTTAAGCGCGGACCGCGACCGCATTGGACAGGTAGTGACTAATCTGCTTACCAACGCCATCAAATATTCCCCGCAGGCAGCGACTGTCGTGGTGAAAACGGTTTGCGCAGATGATGCTATAATTACCTCTGTACGAGATTTTGGCATTGGGATTCCTGAAGAAAAGCAATCGCACATCTTTGAGCGTTTTTTTCGTGTCGGCGGAGAGAGGCAAATCACCTACCCTGGATTGGGGTTAGGCTTGTATATCGCAGCCGAATTTGTCAAAAGACATCATGGGTCTATCTGGCTGGAGAGTGAAGAAGGAAAAGGAACAACATTTTCTTTCTCGCTACCACTACAACAGGCACAAGAAGATGCGCATTTCTGAGGAGAGGAGGCGCTATGCAACAGCACAAGAAGAAAATTCTGATTGCGGATGATGATCCCGCCATTCTCGATGTCCTCATGTTATTTCTGGAAGATGCCGGTTATGCGGTAGAAACCACTACCAACGGGGAGACTCTGCGCGATTTCCCGAACGGCTATCCCGATTTGCTGCTGCTAGATATCTGGATGTCAGGCTGGAACGGGCAAGATATTTGTCTTGCATTAAAAAGCCAGGAAGCAACCAGGCACCTTCCCATTCTGATCGTCTCGGCCAATCGAGAGACAAAACATATGGCCTGCCGTGCGGGAGCCGATGACTTTCTTGCCAAGCCCTTTGACCTGGATGACTTATTGAAAAAAATCGAGCATTTTCTGTAGGGATTAATAAAAAGGGAGAAGCATTTACAGGCCGTTCGCCGCAGGTGAACGGCCTGTAAATGCTTCTCCCTTTTTATTTAAGGACGAACTATGTAATCCAAACCGTTTTGAGTCGCGTAGTTATAAATGTGCAGGAAGCAAATATTGATTGATTGCATTGCTCGTCAATATAAAATTTCTGCCGATAGTTGTAAAATTGTTGAAATACTCTCGAAGAGAGGAGATTATCATGAACTCAATCCGTTTTATTCCGACATCTGTGCATGGTGTGCTGGATTACATTGTGGGAATCGCGCTGATTGTGGCTCCCTGGCTCTTCAACTTTGCCTATGTTGGAGGCATTGCCGTGTACCTGCCGATCATCCTCGGTATCGCGCTCATCGTCTATAGCCTGCTCACGAAATACGAGCTTGGTCTACCCGGCATCAAGTTCCTGCCGATGCCCTATCACCTGGTGATCGACTTTATTGCCGCCGCTTTTCTCGCTCTTTCGCCATTCATCTTCGGCTTTGTCAGCAGGCCGCCCAATGTCTGGCTTCCTCACCTGGTCGTTGGTATCGCCGTCGTTGTGGTAGTTCTCCTATCACAAACGCATCCAAGAATGGCAGCCGCCAGGACTGCCGCTTAATCGAATTATTGCAGCGCCATAGATGCAGACCCGCCGGATAACCAGCGGGTCTGCATTTTTATCCTGATTCAGCAGGGAATGTTTGACACTAATTGCGCGGCGATTTCGTGCTATTAGCGGGCAAGTCGCTAGAATTCCATGAACTTTTTCTGTTATTTAGAGGATCAGAGATGGTGAGTACTTTCCAACAGGTGCGAGAAAGCAGTGTCACGCAAAGTACCATATTTTCGGATAGTGAGTTGATCCAGCAGGCGCTTGCTGGCTCCCAGTACGCCTTTGAACAGATGGTTCATCGTTATGAAACGCCTCTCTTTCGCTTCATCTCTACTTTCTTGTATGACTATGACCAGGTCTGCGATATTTTGCAGCAGGTACTGATCCAACTCTACATCTCGCTGCCTACCCTCAATCCGGGGAGGCCCTTACGACCCTGGCTGTTCCAGGTCGCGCGGAATCGCAGCATCGACGAACTGCGTCGCGTCTCTCTACTACATTTCTCAGAGTTGGAGGGTGATAACGAGGAGGATTATTTTCAGGCTCATTACGCCATTGTCGATCCCACTCCGCTACCAGAAGAACTTGTCGAGCAGCAAGAGCTACGCGAGTATCTTTGCCAGGCTATTCGAGCGTTGCCCCTGCATTACCGCAGGATCGTGGCATTGCGCTATATATCACAACTGAGCTTTGGCGAGATTGGAGAAACCCTCGGTATCCCGGAAACGACGGCGCGCGCCTACTTCCGGCGCGCCAAACCACTCATGCGCGCGTCTCTTGAAGAGATGTGATCTATGCCGGGAAGACGAGCAAGCCCGGCAAGTAGGAAAGCTCACGCTGGAACCCTCTTAGATCTTTCGCCGTGAGCTGAAAAACTATGCTATAATCAGATAAATACAAAGTGTGGTTCAAATGAACCTTCCTTGCATTTGGAAATGGCAGGAGAAGATGATGGCTGCGAATCGGCAACAGTATGATCTACGCGGTATCTCTATGACGGAAGAGGCGTTTGAGCGGTTGATTAGCGTTGAAAGTCCTTATCGCTATGAACTCATTGAAGGTGTCGTTTATGATATGACTGGCTCAACCCCGGAGCATAGCGTTATTGCTTCTAACATCGAAGCCCTGATGCTCGAGCAACTGGGTAGGGGTGGTCCATGTCACACTCATCGGGAGCAATATGTTGCTATCCCGGAAAGGCCTCCTGTCGTACCGGACGTGGTGCTGACGTGTGATCTAGCAGATTGGGACAAGGATAAACGGCTGAAACCTTTCAAGATTCAATCACCGCTTATCGTCGTTGAAGTGCTTTCGCCCAGTACCGAAAGATATGATCGGACAGAGAAATTTGTCCGTTATATGCGCTGCCCTACGCTTGAGGTATATATTCTGATTCATCAGGATGAGCAACATGTTGAGGTATACCGGCGTGCGACTGGCTGGAAGCAGGAACGCTTTTCGGCGAATGAGGTAGTTAAACTTGAGCAGCTCGATCTGGAATTGCCAGTTGAGTCAATCTATGAAGGCGTGTTTTAGCAATTGTCTTCTAGCGGGGCAGGCTTCCACATTCAGGCCATTGTAAGGTAGCCTGCAAAAACCGCAAGTTCTCTGACAGGCGAGCTTATTAGACTAGCACTATACTATGGCAGGAATGTCATATCTTTGGCGACGTTGTCGCCCATACACAAACAAACCGACATTATTTTAGGAAAGTGAGAAGTGAGGATGCCTAAAATTCGTGGGGTGAAACGCTGGGCAACGATAATCTCAGCGATCCTTTTATCCTCCATCCTTCTTGCAGCTTGCGGGGAAGATTCTCCCTCTATCATCAATCCGAAGGGTCCCGTCGCCGCCAAGGAGGCGGGCCTGTTCTGGTTCATCCTGATCGTCGCCACAATTGTCTTTGTGGCCGTCGAGGGTATGCTGATCTACTCCATCGTGCGTTTCCGCGAACGCCCGAATGCGCCTAATCCCCGGCAGATACACGGCAATAACACCATTGAGCTTATCTGGACGATTGCCCCCTCTATATTCCTGTTCGCGGTGCTGATCGGCACTATCTATACCATGTTCAATCTCAGCAACATTTCGGGGCAGGGCCGCACGCTTGAGATCAAGGTGGTCGCTCATCAATGGTGGTGGGAGTTCGATTATACCAACGATAGCATCGTTACCGCCGATGAACTGGTAGTTCCAGTTGGCACGGTCGTGCATACCACGCTCGAATCTACAAACGTGATTCACAGCTTCTGGGTTCCGCAGATCACAGGGAAAACCGACGTGGTGCCAGGCCATGCCAATGACAAACTCTTCAGCGCCGACACCATAGGTACGTATCGTGGCATCTGCACCGAATACTGCGGCCTGCAGCACGCGCACATGAGCTTTGAGATGAGAGTGCTGTCTCAATCTGATTATGTCTCCTGGCTGCACAACCAGCAGAACGCCGCAGCGACATCGACCGATCCTAATGCGGTGGCAGGAGAGAAGATCTTCACTACCTCCGGTGGGTGCGTTGGTTGTCACGGCATCGTAGGTGTCAACCTCAAGAGCTTCAGTGATCCAGCGGGGACGCATCTGGTCGGGCCAAATCTGACGCATTTCGGCGCTCGCAGGTCTATCGCCGGGTTGGTGTTGACATGGGACCCACAATCCTGCGTCGTTGTTACGGACTCGTCGGGCAATCCTGCTATACAGAATCCGTCGGGGTGCGGACTGTACCAGTGGCTGCACGATCCACAGGCTGTCAAGCCTGACAATGACATGCATATTGGACAACTTTCAGACACTCAGATTGCGCAATTGGTCGCATACCTGGAGAGTCTTCAGTAAATCAGGCTTTTCTATTTACCCGGCGAGCAGGGCGGGAATAAACATCCGCCTCGCCGGGCTGGATTTCGGAGGAATTGCCCATGGCAACTCGTACAATCGGTGAAGGAATAAGTCTTACAAGACGTAAAAGCTTCAGCGAAACCTACATCGGCGAATGGATCATGACCATCGACCATAAAAAGATCGGTATCATGTACATGATTACCGCCTTTTTCTTCTTCCTGCTCGGTGGGACTGAGGCAATGCTTGTGCGCACCCAACTGGCAGTGCCAGATGGAAAAGTCCTGACCAATGAGATCTATAATCAGGTATTTACCATGCATGGCACCACCATGATCTTCCTGTTCGTGATGCCCATGCTGACAGGCTTTGGCAACTATGTTGTGCCGCTGATGGTTGGCGCGCGTGACATGGCCTTTCCACGCTTGAATGCTTTTGGCTACTGGGTGGTGCTTTTCGGCGGCATGTTCTTGAGCGCCAGCTTCCTGTTTGGGCAGGCCCCCAACGCTGGCTGGTTTAACTACGCTCCACTTAACGAATTGACCACCGGCTGCGGCGCGACTGCCGTCGTCTGTACGTCTGGTTTGAATACAGACTTCTGGGCGCTGGGTATCCTGATGCTGGGCGTTTCGTCCATCGCGGGCTCGCTCAACTTTGTGGTGACAATCCTCAGAATGCGCGCGCCAGGTATGACCATCAACCGTATGCCGCTCTTTACCTGGATGGTGCTGGTTACATCCTTCTTGCTGCTCTTCGCGCTGCCGAGTGTGACCGCCGCGAGCATTCTGCTGCTGCTCGACCGCCATCTCGGTACGCACTTCTTCCAGGCAGGCGCGGGCGGCGATCCGCTGCTGTGGCAGCACCTCTTCTGGTCGTTCGGGCATCCAGAGGTGTATATTCTGATCTTGCCCGCTTTTGGCATGATCTCTGACATCTTGCCCGTCTTTTCGCGCAAGCCCATCTTTGGCTATACCTTTGTGGCGTGGTCGGGCGTTGCCATTGGCTTCCTGAGCTTTACCGTATGGGCGCATCATATGTTCGCGGTTGGTCTGCCGCTCGTCGCGCAGGCATTTTTCGCCACCAGCACCACGCTGATCGCCATTCCAACAGCGGTGAAAGTCTTTAACTGGATCGCTACCATCTATGGCGGCAAAGTGCGTTTTACCGCTTCCATGTTGTTTGCAGTTGGCTTTATCGCCATGTTCCTGATTGGCGGTCTAAATGGCGTAGCCCTGGCGGTGGTGCCATTTGATTATCAGGTGACAGATACCTACTTTGTCGTCTCGCACCTGCACTACGTACTCTTTGGCGGCACGGTGTTCGCCGTGTTCGCCGGCATCTTCTACTGGTTCCCCAAGATGAGCGGGCGTTTGCTGAACGAGCGTCTGGGCAAGGTGCAGTTCTGGCTGATGCTGATTGGCGTCAACCTGACCTTCTTCCCTATGCATATCCTGGGGCTGCTCGGTATGCCACGTCGCGTCTACACCTATGCCGGTAATCTGGGCTGGAACGATTTGAACCTGCTGGCGACCATCGGCGCGTATATGTTAGCTGTTGCGATGATGGTGTTCGTCTGGAACTTCGTGATTACGCTGCGCAGTGGCGAGAAGGCTGGCGACGACCCCTGGGATGCTTACACCCTGGAATGGGATACGTCGTCCCCGCCGAAACCCTACAACTTTGAGGTCATTCCGACAGTGCGCAGTCGTCGCCCATTCTATGACAAGAAGAACCCGGACATCGCCGACTGGAAAACGGCAACGCATTAGTAGCGGTACGTTTCGTACAGGATACGGGCGGGACTTGCTCCCGCCCTGGCACACATGTCGCTACTCAGGAGAAATACAGTGTCAGATAACTCAAGCCAGCATAAGAAGAGGCTACCAAAACGAGATCGGCTTTCGTCAGAACAAATGGCGCAAGCTGTCGATGCTAAAAAGAGCTACTGGCCCTTTGCGCTGTCTTTCGCCATTTTAATCTCGATGATCGGTATAGTGACGCATCCGATTGTACTCGGTATCGGCGTCGTACTGATTGTCGTCGCAATTATCGGTTGGGGGCTTGAATATCATTAACTTAGCATGAGGGAGAAATAAACTATGAGTTATGCTCACGGCGAGCAGGTTGGGACAATCGACGAACACGGACAAGAAGGAGGACGTGGCATCAACTGGTGGGGTATGATCTTCTTCATCGCCTCGGAAGCGTTGATCTTCGCCAATTTCATCGCGGCCTACCTCTATCTGGAAATCCGCAATGGCAACTGGCTACTTCCCGCTAATTTAATCTACCCGTTGATTAACACGTTTATCCTGCTGGCAAGCAGTATTCCGGCGCATTACCTGGTAGGGAGAGGAATCGCTAAAGGCAATCAGCGCAACCTCAAGCTGGGTCTTTTCTTAACCGCGTTGCTGGGAGCCATTTTCCTGTTCGGCCAGGCCTACGAGTATACCGGCCTGTTCGGCGACCATTTCACGCAATCGTCCTCCGTCTTCGGCTCCTCGTTCTTCATGCTGACCGGCTTTCATGGTCTGCACGTCACCGTCGGCGTAATCTTCCTGGTAATCTGCCTGATACGCGCGCTGCGTGGCGATTTCACCGCCAAAAACCATTTCGCGGTACAGGCCGCCGAAATGTACTGGCACTTCGTTGACGGCGTATGGGTCGTAGTCTTCAGCCTGGTTTACCTGCTGCCACATATCAGATAAAGATAAGTTGCTCGCAACAGAGAAATAGGCTTCGCTGATTCAAAGCGAAGCCTATTTCTCTGTCTCTTCTTCACCTTCTAATGAACGTTAATGACCAGAATCGGTCTTGCACTGTCATTCTGAGCGCAGCGAAGAATCTCGGTGTGTCGAGGGAGATTCTTCGCTGCGCTCAGAATGACATTCTCGACTTTGATCGTTAATGTTCATCAGGAGGTGTTGCCTCGCTTTCTGCGAGGCCATTCAAACGAAAATTTCTCACAAAGTTTTCGAGTGGAACCGTTTTTACATCATCCCCCAGCCAATCTTTCGCGCGCTCACGAATTATTGAGACGTATTTCTCTTCTTGCTCAATAAGCACAAATCTTCTGCCGGACTTCACAGCGGCCTCGCCTACAGTTCCAATGCCCGCGAATGGGTCTAATACGACATCTCCCTTGAAAGAATAGTAGGAGATGACCTTCTCGGCCAGTTCAGCAGGGAAAATGGTGGGGTGACGCTTATCATACGCTGGCTGAATACGCCAGATATTTGTTCGCTCATAATCATCTCCAATACGCGAATCCTCAACGAGTTCTTGTCTGGGATGAGCGCGGATGTTCCAGTCGATCAACTTCGAGGTTTGTTTGCGATAGACAAGGATGTATTCAGTCCACAGAATTTTCTAGTTGCGCACTTTGTAACCAGAAAAGGGCAATACGCTTGGCGGCGTTTACATCCAGAACCATATATTTACGTTGTTCTGCCACTGTTGTGATATTCCCATTTTTCCTCATACAAATGTCTTTCTTCCTACCAGTCTGGCAATCGGGCGACTCGTTCAAAGGAACTGAACCATGGCGCAATTTTACCATGAAAGAGGTTGACTGGCTATCTGTAAACTATCGTCTCTCATCAGTGTCTGCGGGGTGAATAAAGTGGTCAAAGCTCATCCACAAAGCTTTGGTGGGGCGGTAGAAGATAAGGGGCAAGAGGATTGGCAAGGTGCAACCAAGTATAATAAGCGTAGATACTGGTACGGCCTGGCTGGCCGCCATTGGCACCGCGATGATGACAATCAGCAGTTCGCTGACGACCAGATTTACAGCTATCGCGCCGGTATAGTAGCCCGACTCGCGTTCATAGATGAAGCCGCACGCCGGGCAGCGTTCATACGTTTTGAAGATGCCAGAGAATATTTTGCCCCGGCCACATACCGGGCAGCGCTGGCGTAATCCCCGTCTTAGTAATAATAAAGCGTGTTCTCCGGCAGTCATAGTTTCACGCTATCTCCTTTTCAGGTACTGTAGACCGGAATGCTGCCCATGTCAAGCCCAAACATGACGACCGCCAGGGTCGCCACTACTATACACGAACGAAAACGGGAAGAAAATGTCATAGAGTAGTGGCGACCCTTGCGGTCGCCATGTCTCATGCGCCATTGCGCATTTCTGATTTCTCGTTTCATGTGCAATGGTGTATCATATGGGAAACACGTACAGAAGCATCTCACAAACTGCAAGGAGTTTCGGCATGGGCATGATACATGGCGGCTGGCTGGTCGCCAAGATTCTCAAACGCGAGGGCGTCGAGGTTGTCTTTACTCTCAGTGGTGGGCATATCGCGGGTATTTATGATGGCTGCGTGCGCGAGGGTATTCGCGTTGTTGATACGCGACACGAGCAGGCGGCGGTTCATGCTGCCGAGGGTTGGGCCAAAGTCACGCGCAAACCCGGCGTAGCGCTTTTGACGGCAGGCCCCGGCGTCACCGATGGTGTGACGGGCGTGGCGAATGCCTATCTTGCCGGTAGTCCCGTCCTCGTCATCGGCGGCGCGGCTCCCCTCGGTTTGTGGGATCGCGGCGCGTTACAGGAGATGAACCAGATCGACCTGCTGCGTCCTATCACTAAATGGGCGCGTACCGTGCATGAAACGGCGCGACTGGGCGAGTATACCGCCTCGGCCTTTCGCCAGATGTTGAGCGGCAAGCGTGGCCCCGTCTTCCTGGAAATGCCGATGGATGTGCTGAACAATTTCGCCGATACCGATACCCTCTTTGACCCTGGCGAACCCGCGCACTACCGCTTCAATGGCCGCACCGCGCCTGACCCCGACATGGTGGCGCAAGCCGCTGCGCTGCTGGAAAAGGCGCAACGTCCCGTCATCATGGCCGGAACATCCGTGTGGTGGTGCGATGCCGCCGAACCGCTGCGCCTGCTGGCGGAACGCCTCAACGCGCCGGTTTACCTCAATGGCGCGGGTCGCGGCTGCCTGCCGCCCACACATCCCCTGTTCTTCAGCGCGTCGCGCCGCAAAGCTCTGGAGGGCGCGGATACCATCCTGGCGATTGGCACGCGCATGGACTTCCGCCTCAATCACGGGCAGCCGCCGCTCATCCCGGCAGCGTCCAACCTGATCTGGTTTGACCTGGCAGGCGAAGATGTCGGTGTCAACCGGGGAGCTGCCGCCGCGCTAGTGGGTGATGTTGGTCTGAGTATGTGCCAGTTGACCGCAGCCACCCGGCAACTTCCGGCAGGCGAGTGGTTGACCCACATTCGCGGCCAGGAGCGTAAAGCGCAGGAACGCGACGAAGTCTTGATGAGTTCGGATGCTGTACCCATCCATCCCATGCGTTTCTGCCGCGAGATACGCGATTTCATCGACGAAGACACCACCGTTGTAGGCGATGGCGGCGACATTGTTAGCTATGGTGGCAGGGTCATTAACGTGTACAAGCCGGGATACTGGCTCGATCCAGGTCCGATGGGCTGCCTGGGAACCGGCACAGGTTTCGCAATGGCCGCGCAGATCGCGCGCCCCGGCCAACGGGTACTGATCTTGCACGGTGACGGCGCGTTTGGCCTCAACGGTATGGAATTTGAAAGCATGGTGCGCCAGAACTTGCCCGTCGTCTCCATCATCGGCAACGACGGTGCCTGGGGCCAGATCAAGCATCCACAACGCGCCATTGTCGGCCACACCACCGCCGCCGAACTCTCGCCCGGCATTCGCTACGATAAAATGGTCGAAGCTCTTGGTGGTCACGGCGAACTGGTAGAGCGACCAGAGGACATACGCCCGGCCCTCGAACGCGCCTTTGCATCCGGCCTGCCCGCCTGCGTCAACGTGCTGATCGACCCCGAAAAGCCCTATAGCCGCTCAACGAACGTTGCCGTGTAGAGGAACAAGGTGCGAGGGCCGGATGCCCACGAGGGGCATTTGTATATGTAGGAGTACCGTAGGGCCGGATGCCCACGAGGGGCATCCCTACATTACAACGACACCCCTATGCCCGCCCCTGCCGCGTCCTTCGCCAGGTGGGGTGGAGGAGTGGGGTCACGGGAAATGTAGTGACGCCCCTTGTGGGCGCCAGGGTGGACGCTCGTAACAAATAAATGCAACAGGAGAAAAACCATATGACCTTGCTTAACCTGACGCCTGACGAATTGCTCACTACGACGCGCTCGGTGCGCAAACGGCTCGACTTCTCGCGTCCCGTTGAACCCGAGTTGTTGCGCGAATGCCTGGAGATTGCTGTGCAGGCTCCGACGGGCGGCAACAGGCAGACCTGGCATTTCATACTGGTGAAGGATCGCCAGCAGATACAGGCGCTGGGAGAAATCTATCGCAAAGGCTGGGCTATCTATACAAAAGTGCAGCAGCAAACGTATGCCAACCTTGCGCAGAGCAAGAGAATGACGCCCGAACGTATCACCACGCTTACGAGAGTTGCCGATTCCGCCAGCTACCTTTCAGAGCATATGCACGAGGTCCCGGCCATGCTTATTCCCTGCGGCTTCGGACGAGCCGACATCGACGGGCAACCAGCAGCGGCGCAGGCTGGATGGTGGGGATCGCTGCTCCCTGCCGCCTGGAGCTTCATGCTGGCGGCACGCGCGCGCGGATTGGGAACCTGCTGGACAACCATTCATCTCTACTACGAGAAAGAAGCGGCGGACGTACTCGGTATCCCGTATGATAAGATAGTGCAAGCCGGTATCATTCCCATTGCGCATACGCTGGGAACCGACTTCAAGCCGGGCGCGCGCGTGCCGTTGGACGAAATTTTACATTGGGACAAATGGTAAGTATACATGGAGACAACAGCCGGAACCTCAACAACTTCGTGGGACGAGGTTGACGATCTGATTAACATATTGCGTGCCTGGGGGATTAACTATCTCGTAGGGTTAGAGCATCCTGCCGGTTCTCCGCGCTTGACGGTAGATCAGCTTTCGGCTGTCGATTTGATACAACGCCTGGCGCAATGTCACGATTACCCGCGCGTGCGCGATGCATGTATTTCCTTATTCTTATTGCATCCCGAACTTGTTGACTCTGCCCGGCAGGCTGTGCGAGAAAGCCAGCCAGAAACAGCAGAACAAATTGCCGTTCTGATACTGGCGACACTCTATCTCCAACGCCTGTGGTCAATTCGCCTGACGATGGCTCTTGGACACTTTGCCGGCTTTCCTGAGCAACCCTTTGCAGACCTGTGGGAGAGCAAACGCTTACCTCCTCCGGCCAGCCACAATGGTGTATGCGGCCTGAGCGCGCTGGAAGAGGCTGAGCAGAATCGCACCGGTCTCCCTTTCACCTTTACTGGTGATTGGCAGAATCAGATAGACCACCTGTTATTGCAGGAAGAGGCCAAACATCGCCCGATCAAAAATCTTCAACCGTTGTTTGCTCTCCTCGAAGAAGCACAGCGGAACGAACAGGAGCCAGCTATGAGTATGCGACAAGGCGTTGACAAAGCGGCTATCGAGTCATTTCTTCAACAACTGGGGAAAACTTTTCGCAAACCGGCCCGCCTCTACATTGTGGGTGGCGCTGCTCTTGTACATATGGGTGTACGCTCTGGTTTTACTCAGGATATTGATGTTCAGGTGAGTGGGGCCAGCGAAGGCGACCTGATTGTAGCTATTCAACGCATGATCGAATGTATGCAGGTCAATGTAGAGTTCGCATCGCCTGTAGATTTTATCCCCCTCCCTAAACAGTGGGAATCTCATGCGCGTTTTGTTGGCCGCTACGGGACCATCGACGTGTTCTATTTCGATTTCTATAGCATCGCCCTTAGCAAAATGGAACGAGGTAACAGCCGTGATATTGCTGATGTACAACTGCTCGTACAGCAGGGTATCATCGCTCTTGATGAGCTAGACAATGCCTCTCAAGAGGTTCTGGCACAGTTAGGTAAAGGACGGTATCCACGCATTACGCCAAAACGCTTTACAGAACGCTATCAGGCGGTACGGCGTCTTTTATGAAATAAAAAATAATGAGTGATTTATTGTCAGACGTTAGAAGCATCCTGCATCGCCATTTCCAGGCGACAGGCTGGCTCATCACAAAACCCGAAGACGGGCAGCAAAAAGCATGTTTTGTTGCCCAATATGATACAACGAAAGTATTCATCAAACTCGATGTGCCTGTCGCCGCGCTGCAACGCCTGGGTGAAATCGGCGTTGCACCCCGAGTGATCGCAAGTGGAGACGTTGATGGTATTCCGTATGTAATGCAGGAATACATTACGGGAAGCTATCCCGACTGGCGCTGGTTCGCGGGTCATTTGCCCATGCTTGCGGCATTTATCAAACGCTATCATACCGACCAGCCGCTTGCATCGCTGCTGGCTGCGAACGCTCCAACCAGCTATGTCGAGCATGTTGAACTCGACCTGACAATGTTGGAAAAGCAGTATACAACCCTGCATTCTGAGGAATTACATGCTCCAGTAATCGTAACCGCATTTGAAAAGCTGAAAGCGTGGTCAAAGCGCCTACGGGCCGTTCCGCTTGTGCCAGTACATCCCGACCCCAATACGAAAAATATACTGCTTTCTAATGAGTCAATGTTGATGGTGGACTGGGATGATGTACAGCTTTCTGATCCCATGCGCGACGCCGGACTATTGCTCTGGTG
>JBOGTO010000440.1:0-1861 GCA_050695155.1 Ktedonobacteraceae bacterium | reverse complement strand
CGCTTTTCTCCTTGACGAGCTGGAAGCATACCTTACTGTGGAAGGCTGACCCGTTTGCGCAGCAGCAGTGTGTCGTCATGGTGCCAGTAGGATCTGGCATAGATACCTGCAAGCATCCGGCTATTTCGTTAGGCTCGTCGGGTGGTACCGACTCGTACATCAGTTTTCCAGCAGGTCTAAGCCTGTTAGCAGCAGCGCAGCGTACTGCATTGCTACAGGCTACACAGGCGGCGTTCGATCACCTACAGTCCAGCGAGATAATGCGCGTGGGAGATTTGTACGCGCAGACTGCTGAGACAGCCGGGGTTAATGCGCCTTCGTGTACTGTGTTGCAGGTCGCGGCGCTTTGCCTCGCGGATGCTCACCAACCACTCAAGGCGACGTTGCGCCTGCAACTCGATACGAGTGGGTTGCCCAAAGCGTCCTGCTCTGGAGGGGCGTGTCAGGGCTGTTTTTTGTACTGCGAAGAGTTCCTGTATTCCGTGCCTGACATCAGTGTATCTCCAACAATATGGCAGGCGTTCGTTTATGTGCAACTGTTCTGGCAATTTAGCACCCTGGATGGGCAGGTCATTGCGGATAACCAGGCAGATACTTTTATTCGTGGACAGCAAAATGATGTCTTTATACCGCTGAATATTACCTGGAACGGTCGGCAATGGGGAGTGTCAATAGCTATGATTGGCGACTATGCCTACTCTAGCGATCCCGTATGTGATGCCGCGATGGGAGATTTGTACAATCTGGAAAATGAAGTCCCCGCCATGTCCGGTCAAGGTATGCAAACCTCAACGAATCCTATACGGGGTACGACATTAGCATCAGGCTGCTTGATCGAGTTGAAGCTGCAAACAAATGCGTCTTCGCTACCTACACCAACCTCGCCACCTCTGGTAGCTCATGTGATGCAGCGTTTTGGCGTGCTGCTGGCAGTCGATAGCTCCGCGCATCGCCTGTTCCCGTTCTTGCCCGTCGCCACCGCATATGAGAAGCAATTAGCGCAGCAATGGGCTATCCTGCAACCAGTAGTCACGGATGTACAAACTGTGGTTAGCCAGAAGGTAATGGCCTTACGCGCGCCGCTGTCGCAAGAGCAAAATCGAGGTGACTACCGCGACAAGACCCGCTCCGCATAAGGGCAGGCCAGTTTGCGCGCTCTGCGAAACGATCCAGATGACCGCGCCGATGATTTCAAGCAGCAGGCCACCCACGAACAATATTACGATAGCCAGCGGGGAACGCTCGAAGCTGCCGCGTATATCCTGTCTCCCAAAGATAGGAGCCGGTGATTGCGCGGTTGTCGTGGGCGGCGTATCGCCAGTTTGCGGCGTGGATTGCGCTTCAATGCTATCTTGCCCAATGACTGAACGAAGCGTGGCCTGTAAGCTTTCGATCTTCTGGCGCGGGGCGCGAATATAGACTTTGCGCTTGCCAGTGCTGACAAGCAACTCGCGGAAAAGCGGCTCGAAGGACTTCTCGCGCAGCGAGACAGCGCGGATAGACGCGAGCGGCAGCGCATCAAGAAAGAGCCGTTCGCGCGGAAAAGTCTTGTAGATATAGCCGAAGATGCGCTGATTCGTCACGATAATATCACAGGCCGCGCTATGCTCTTCCTGGCCGCCATCCCAGATAGCAGGCATTGTATAGAGCGGCACTTCATCCGCCTGCAAATGCTGGCGCAGACCCTTGAACCGTTTGAATATCTTTTCTGCTGCTTCGGTTTGAGTAGACATATATCACCTTCGTATAATGTACAACGAATTATAGCATAATGGCCTGATGAATGTTGACGACCGAATCGGGAAATGAAATGCCGCCTGCGTCCTGTAGGGACAAGGGGCGGATGTGGGGAGGGGTGGAG
>JBOGTO010000439.1:0-4022 GCA_050695155.1 Ktedonobacteraceae bacterium | reverse complement strand
GGCGTAGGTACTGACGACTTCGCGCATGTGACGGGTGATGATATGAGTCAGGATCATGTGCGCGTCTTCTTCTTGCTCGATGTTGTGACCGGGAGCCAGCACGCAGGCATCAACCATATCTTTCAGCTTGCCGCCTTCTGCTCCTAGCAGGGCAATGGTAGCGGCGCGGGTCTGATGCGCCAGCTTCACGGCGTTGATAACATTGGCGGAGTTGCCGCTCGCGCTGATGCCGATCACCACGTCACCCGGTTCGATCATGTTCGCAAGCTGCTCGGCGAAGATATGCTCATAATGCGTATCGTTGCTCCAGGCGGTGATAAGAGGAACATGATCGGTCAGTGAGATGGCTTTAACGCGAGGAGCGCCGGGCATAATGGTGTTTTTAGCCAGGTCGAGCGCGAAATGCGAGGCCGTTGCCGCGCTGCCACCGTTGCCCATCGCAAAGATGCGGTGTCCATGATGATAGCCTTCTTCCAGGATGTCCAGCACCTTTTTCAAGTCGCTCAGCGAGATGGCCCGCATCATCTGTTCAAGCTCGTCGAAGTATCTGACTATTGATTCCAATGTTTTCCCCCCATTTGTGTCTATAGCTCTAGCGCGTGTTCGGCATAGGGCGCGACCCACAGATTGTTGAAGCTGGCGACGTTCAATAAGACCGTTGCGCCTGAATGATCGAAGTGGAAATTCATGCGTTTCAGCCCACGCTCTTCAAGGGCTTCGGTGACGGCATCCTGCTTTTCTTCGGGACAATAGAGCATCAGAAAACCGCCACCGCCTGCTCCGGTAATCTTGCCTGCCGTCGCTCCATGTTGCAGCGCGACGCTGTAGTACTCATCAATGCTGCCCGTTGAGAGATTGGGAGCCAGGCGGCGCTTCTCCTGCCAGGAATAAGCGAGCAGGCGCGCAAATTCGTCCAGGTCGCCTTTTTCCAGACAGGTCTGGACATCGGACGCTACCTGTTTGATGTTATGCAACGCTTGCAAGACAGCGTCATCGCGCTCTTCGGTCGATTTGCGCTGGTGTTTGAGAATAGAGGTTGACTCGCGCGAGCTGCCGGTAAAAAAGAGCATCAGGCGGTGTTCCAGCGCCTGTTGTATATCGTTGGCAATATGCAGCGGCTCGACGGTAACTCCTTCGCTGGTGAAGGTGATCTTGTTCATGCCACCAAAGGCAGATGCGTACTGATCCTGTTTCCCGATAGGCATACCCATTTTGGTGATCTCGATGTAGGACGCCAGTTCCGCTACCTGCTGTTTAGTCATGGGTTGTTCGGTCAGCGTGGAAAGGGCGCGCACCAGTGTTACCGCTGCTGCGCTAGATGATCCCAGCCCTGTACCCGGTGGCACCTCGCTTGCTACAAACAAATTGATGCCCCGGCGAATGCCGAAGTGATGTAAGATCGCTTTGGGAAGAGCAAGATCGCCATTCCAGAAGAGATCGCTATAAGGAGTATGACGGAATAGAGAGCGATAATCAGCCGAGATCACCTGTAAATCATCTGATTCATCGGTCGTAATCACAGTATAAAAATATTTATTAATGGCGGTACTGATGACCATGCCGCCGTATTTAGCATAGTAGGCTTCGAGATCGGTTCCACCACCACCAAAACTAATACGCATGGGCGCTCTTGCGATCAACATTGTTCTCTCTCCTGAACAATCCACTGCTGTAGAGGGGCGCGGCACGCCGCGCCCCGTATTTTAATTACGCTACAGGTTGGCGCATTGCTTCAATCAGCACCTTTGCGACCTCTGGGCGCGAGAACTCGCGCGGCGGAATCTGGCCGGCCTGCAACATCTGGCGCACTTTGGTGCCGCTCAATGTGACATGATGCTCGTTGTCATGCGGGCAGGTCTTTGTGGATGCCATCGAGTCGCAGGTGCGGCAGAAGAAGGCATGATCGAAGAACATGGGCGTGATGCCAAGTTTGGCGGGATCAAATTCGGCAAAGATGTGGTGCGCGTCATAGGTACCGTAGTAGTTGCCGACGCCGGCATGGTCGCGCCCGACGATGAAATGCGAGCAGCCGTAGTTCTTGCGCATCAGCGAATGGAAGACGGCCTCGCGCGGGCCAGCGTAGCGCATGGCGGCGGGCAACACACCTAGAATGACGCGGTCTGCCGGGTAGTAGTTTTCCAGCAAGACTTCATAGCAGCGCATCCGCACGTCGGCGGGAATGTCATCACCTTTGGTGTCTCCCACCAGGGGATGCAGGTACAGCCCATCGACGGTCTCCAGGGCGCATTTCTGAATATACTCGTGCGCGCGATGCACAGGGTTGCGGGTCTGGAAACCCACCACGCGCTTCCAGCCGCGCTCCGCAAACTGCTGGCGCGACTGCGTGGGGGTAAAGCGATAGTTGGCAAAAGCCTGGTTTTGCAGCGTGACGACGCGCACAGGACCACCCAGAAGAATATCGCCCTGCTGGTAGAGTATTTTAACGCCGGGGTGCGCCTCTTCGGTGGTGCGATAGACTTTGCTGGCCTCGTGTTCTTTGTCGTAGGCGAATTTCTCCTCGATGGTCATGATGGCCTGCAATGCGCCATGCGCGTTTACGAGCGCGACCTGCGTACCCTCTTTCAAGCTCTCTGCCTGCTTTGAGCCGATGGGCAGAGTGATCGGCACCGTCCAGGGCAGACCATTGCTGAGGTGCATGGCATCGACGCTGCCAAGATAATCCGCGCGAGTCATGAAGCCACTCAGGGGGCTATACGCGCCGATTGCCATCATCTCAAGGTCGGCCAGTTGGCGAGAGCCGACTTCCACCTGTGGCAAACTTTTTGCGCGTTCGCGCAGTTCGGCCTGCTCTTGTTCGCTCGCCATATTCAATACCAGCTCCCCACCGTGAGGAGCGATCAATCCATGTTGCATGATATGTTACGCTTTCTATTTCTCTATTACAGGTAGCCCAGGGCGGCCAAACGATCGGTCACGATCTTCTCTTCCGCTTCGTGGGTTTCGGCAGCTTCGAGGTAGCCCAGTTCTTCAAGTTTGGCGAAGATGCGGTTCACGCTCTCATCAACGGTCTCTTTATCGGTCTCGACGACCAGTTCGGGATGATCTGGCTCCTCGTAGGGATCATCGACGCCGGTAAAGCCCTTAATCTTGCCCTCGTCGGCCAGTTTGTAGAGTCCCTTGACATCGCGCTGGCGGCAGACATCGATGGGACACTTGACGTAGACTTCGACGAAGTTTCCGATATGGTTACGCGCCCAGGCCCGCGTCTCACGATACGGCGAGATGGCGGCGGAGATGCAGGCCACGTCGTTGCGTGTGAGCAGGCCGCACACAAATGCGATACGCTTGATGTTGGTATCGCGGTCTTCTTTGCTGAAACCCAGCCCCTTGCTGAGATGGGTGCGCACAATATCACCATCGAGTATTTCAACGTTGCGCCCGCGCGTTTTGAGGCGTTGTTCGATTACCTCGGAGAGCGTGCTTTTGCCCGATCCAGAAAGTCCGGTGAACCAGATGGTGAACCCGATATTTGCCATGTAAGTTTCTTCCTCCAAATTTTACGCTGTACTATACTTCATCGGAAGCAGGACACTGCGCCCTTAGTCTTAACTAACGCAAAAAGCCCCTGCTTCTATTTCCATCACACTCTTTAGAATGCCTTGCCCTGCATATCGGCAGGCACAGGCACATCCAGTTGCTTGAGAATGGTGGGAGCCATATCCATCAATTGCAGGCCGGTCAACTCGCGCCCGCCTGCGCCCTCGTCAACAGTGGGATCGTGCTTGATGACGATGCCGAACTGCGCGTGGTTGCAATCGTCGGGGCCGGTATCGTTATCAAAGGTATAGATGGAGCCATGTCCAACCGTGCCGACCGAGCGCCACAAGAGATCGCCGAAGTAGACAATCAGGTCAGGCGGAACGCCATTGACCTCGTGGTACACTTCCTCCGGCTTGTAGACAGTGGTGCCGATATTGACCCCATCGGGGTCTACCAGCGCCTCAAATTTGGCCGTCAGTTCGTTGCGCAGCGACTCTACCTCGCTGGCTTTCACGATGCCC
>JBOGTO010000438.1:0-18293 GCA_050695155.1 Ktedonobacteraceae bacterium | reverse complement strand
AATGTAGCCTGCGGCTACATTCCACTCATCTAGTCACCCTCAAAAAGTACTTGCGAAGCGCCTGCGGCGCTGAGCATTCGAGCAGAGAAGAAACCCGAAGAGTTAGCCGCCATTAAATATGACGGATGATAACCGCGATCACGATAATCAGCACGACGAGCGCCAGCGTACCCAGCACAAAATAGGTGTTGCGGCGACCGAGCCGGATATTCGTGCTTGGCCCTTTAGAGATAACGTTCTTCTTCACCTCTTCCTGGCGTTTCTTGCGTTCCTCCATGCGCTTTTGCGCTTTTTTGCGCGCTGGAACGGGGGCAGGTTCGCTATATGGTCCCGTTCCCATATGCTGCATACGGCGGCGCATATCGCGGTTATACGTTTCCGCCTGTTGCTCCGCGTTGGGATTTTGTGATGTGGGCATCTCTTTAGGCCGCATGGATCTTGCCCCCGGCACCGCCGTTCCGCCAATGGCTGGCTTGCGATTCTTGCCACCCGGCCTGCCCTTGCTCGATGCGGCCTGTGTCGAGGCTGGCGGCGTCGTAGCAATGGTGATATTCGGGGTTTGCTCTTGCTTTTGTTTTGGTTTTGTCTTGCCTGTTTCGGGCTTGTCCCCACCCGGCTTATTCACCTTTGGCATGATGCTGGTATCCTTTTCTTTTTCCTGGTATGGCTCAGGTTAATCATAGACCCAGGGCGACCGCAAGGGTCCCCACCCATCCACTCTTCCACCCCCGCCCTTACTATGAATGCGGGTCTTTCAACCTTACACACTATTTGGCACGTCACAGAAAAATGTCTCTACGCCAAATTGTTCTTGCAGGAGCGTACCCAGCGCCTGCACTCCGATTTTCTCTGAATTATAATGGCCTGCCGCGATAAAATTGACGCCTTCTTCCCGCGCGATACCCTGCGTCGGCTCCCCCACTTCGCCCGTGAGAAACGTATCACAGCCACGCGCAATCGCTTCTAACAAATAGCCCTGACCGCCGCCCGTTACCACGCCCAGGCGGCGCACCGTTTGCGGCCCGAAGTCATATACGAGCGGCTGAACACCCGCTTCCCGCGTGATTTGCTCCACCACGTCCGGTAGGCTCAAGCCTCTGGGAGCTGTGCCAATCGCGCCGATGGGCATACCGCGCGACCCACCCAGCTCAACGCCTTCGACGGTGAAACCGAGGCGTTGCAGCCATAAGACATTATTGCCCTTTTCCGCGTGCGCGTCCAGTGGCAAATGATAGCCGAGCAGCGATATATCATGCTCAAACAACAGCTTGAGCCGCGCCTTCATCATAGCGCCGATCTCGCGCGGCATGTTCTCCCAGAAAAGCCCGTGATGCACTATCAGCATATCTGCCTGCTGCTCGCTGGCCTGTTGAAAACACGCCAGGTTCGCGCTGACGCCCAGCCCCACGCGATTGACTGCCGGGCGTCCAATCACCTGCATACCATTGGGGCAATAGTCCCTGAACTTCTCTACCTGCAAATAGTCATTGAGATACTGCACAATCTCGTCGCGTATCGCGCTCATTGATCTTCCCCTACAAATCGTTTTCTTCCATAAATTCTCTGGCAATCCGCGCCGCCTGTTCTTTGTCATCAGGGGAAAGTGCGCCATCGATGACCAGGCCGAGCAGGTGTTCTTTGATGGGGCGCAACCAGGGTCCCGGCGGGCGATTGAAAAGCGTCATCAGTTCGTTGCCATCGAGGGGGCTCTTGATCGGCACACGCTCGGCTTCCTCTTGCAAACGCTGGCAGCGCGCGGCCAGTTCAGCTACGCGAGCGACGGCACGCGATACTTTATCGGCGCGGTAGCTGGTAATATCCGCCTGTGAAAGATCAAGCAAGTCCGGCAGATCATCGCCGCTGTCGAGCATCAGTCGCCGCACCGCGCCATCCGTCCAGTCGGATTGATAGGCGTTGGCTCGCATATGCAAATGCACAATGCGCGATACGCTCTCGATGAAATCACGGTCAAAATGCAACTGCTTCAGGATACTACGCGCCATAGAAGCCCCGACATCCTCGTGTCCAAAGAAATGCACCTTGCCATCTTCAACGGTGCGCGTGCGCGGCTTGGCGATGTCATGCAGCAACGCGCTCCAACGACACACCAGGCGAGGCGAGGAGCGTTCCACTACACGCAAGACATGCGCGTACACATCTTTGCTATGGACAGCGCGCGACGAGCCGGTCGCGGCCTGGCTGACGCCGCGCAACTCCAGCACTTCTGGCACGATCCATTGCATGAGGCCCAGTTCCACCAGCAAATCCAGTCCTTTGGCGGGATGATCGGAGAGCAGGAGTTTATTCATCTCGTCGCGTATGCGTTCGCGTGAAATCTTTTGCAGCTTGTGCGCCTGGCGGATCATCGAGCGCCGCGTCTCAGGCTCAATGGTGAAATCAAGCTGGGCAGCGAAGCGCGCGGCTCGTAGCAATCGCAGAGGGTCTTCGTCAAAGCGTTTATCGGGATCATTGCCAACGGCGCGTAATACATGCGCCTCCAGGTCCTGTCTTCCACCGAAAGGGTCGCTAATCTGGCCCGTCAGCGGGTGACGCGCCATAGCGTTAATGGTGAAGTCGCGCCGCAGCAAGTCATCTTCCAGCTTTGTGCCAAAACACACTTCTGGTTTGCGCGACTCAGCATTATATTGTTCACTGCGGAAGGTCGTGATCTCGATAATCTCGTTTTCATAATGCAATCGCACGGTGCCGAAACGCTCGCCCACCAGCACGACCGCGCCGGGGCGCGTGGGCGCGACAATCTGCTTTATCTCGTCGGGCTTCGCATCGGTCGCCAGGTCCGCGTCGTTGGACTTGCCCCGGTGGAGCAATCCATCGCGCACCGTCCCCCCAACAATATACAATTGTTTGCGCTGCACGCGAAAAGCTTCCGCCAGCGTGATGATAATATCTACCATGATGAGCAATATGAACCCATTCCCTGATTCTGTGTTGTAATTGGGCCTATTGTATCATGACTGGTTATTGTTGGCTAGCTATCTTAGCGGGTGAGTCAGATGAGAGACTAAGGCTCGTAAGTGAGGCTAGTTCCCTCATAAGCGTCTTCGATAGGGAACTGGATGCCGAGACTTTCCAGTGAGATACTATCTCCTGATTCAAAAGTATTGATGGTCCATCTTTCTTCGCGGCGATGAACTTCTATGAAGATTTCCTGGGTGTCAACCATTATATATTCTTGAATGGTTGGACAAGCTCGATAGTATGCTGCTTTTTTGCCTCTATCGGTAGCTTCTGTAGATGGAAATAGCACCTCTACGACGACGCGGGGATAACGTATCGTCTCTTTCTGGTTCCTGTCGCGTTCATCACAGCTAATCGTAATATCAGGGAAAACGTAGCGTTTTTCAGAAAGCTTTAACTGAACGTCGGAATTGTAGATGCGGCACGGGCTACCCTTTAACGGTCCCTTAATCGTGGCCGTCAAATTGGCGATGATGATGGAGTGATCGGGACTACCTCCGGCTAGCATTCGTATTTCACCGTCGAGGTATTCATATCGCATCTCTTTACTATTCTTATTGAGTATCAGATAATCCTCGACATCCATAACTAAGTATTTGCGTTGTGCCATTGCATTCTTCCTGATGTTGCCATTCGCTTAAATACATCTACCATGAATAATACCACATTCTGCTCTTCTTTTTCAGATGAGTACAGGTGGAAGAGAAATAGAACTTTCGTCCTAAAAAGCCTTGACATCCCGCTAGATTTAGGTATAATGTGAGCATGAATTAGAACAAATATCTAATTTCGCCGGCAAGGAGGCACGCATCATCATGCAGCAAACGAGGCAGAAAGCAAGGAAACAAACGCTTGATTTCGATATTGAGGATGAGGGTAAGTATTATGTAACAAAGCCGCATACCAGCGCCATTCGCTACGATCTCCCTGCGCGGCGTGATACGCTGGAATCGCCCATTGCGCAGCCTGGAGCGGTGATACACCGGCGGCGTTCGGCGTTGAATCCTGCCACGAATAGCGGGATGGCATCAAAAGCCATTGCCCCTTCCCCGGTGTCGAAAGGCGTGCGTTACGCGCGGCGTTTTCCTCTGATAGCCATCATTATGGGCATGGCGATGATGGCGCTGTTGGCCTTCACGCTCAGTTCTATCGGCTCCTGGTGGCAGATGCACCAGCAGGATGTCACGTATGGTCGCCCCAGAACGTTCCAGATTGATGCGGTTGTTGGTCACAACGATAGCGCGGCCAATCCCTCGCATTTTATCTTTCTCAACCTGAATCGCCATGTGGTCATTATCGAACTACCGGGCGGAGATTCTTCGAAGGCGCGTATCTACAACGGCCCGACTCTTTTTGGCAATGGACAGGATTTGACGCCCGTAACGGCTAATTTTAAGGATGTGAATGGCGACGGCAAACCGGACATGATTGTGCATATTCAAGATCAAACGCTGATCTACATCAATGATGGGACACAATTCCGGCCCCTGCATCCTGGAGAACAGGTGAACTTGTGAATTGGATGGAGAATGAGCCAAAACCCAAAAGCCTGAAGGAACATACCCCTTCAGGCTTTCAATCCACGACGTATCCACCACATTTAGTATCGGACTTTCATCCACCCTTGCCACGTATACCCCTCATCTGCCGATGATGTGGCTCTTCCTCCATCCCCCCTACATATCCCCACCCTGTTGCGATAATTCAGATCCTCACCAACCCTGCCACCTATCCTCCATTGTCCAACGATGCTCCGTCCCTTCCACCATCTACTCCCCATCCCTACCACCTGTCATCACCCGCCGCCTGCGTTTTGCTTCCCTGACCACCTGTTCCCAATCCCTATCGCGCAGGACTTCCCCCACCACATCATTGTTGTTTCGTCTCACAGGAGCAATAATAGCATGTAGAACTGACGAACGCATGAAAATACGCGGATTTAAGATGAAGTTTTCTTCATCTTTCTTGTTGAGTTGGCAAATGCTTTGATTACATTTTCTTCATCATTTGCCAGTCGTGCGTAAACTTGTCTACTGCATCTTCGGTCATAGGGTCTACGAGCATTTCCAGCAACACCTGTGGCGAAACGGTCAGATCGTCCGAGCCTGCGAGCAGGGCGCGGCTGGCATCCTCAACCGATTTGATGCTGGCGGTCAGGATGCGCGTCGAGCCGCCCGTGTTATGCAGCACATCGGCCATTTCAGAGATGCGCTCTCCGGCCTCGACGCCCGCGCGTTCAAGGCGTCCATAGTAGGGGATGATATAATCCGCCGCGATCATGGCCGCGCTGTACGCCTGGGTTACAGAGGTGACGGCGGTGAAGGCCAGGCGGCGCTGCTCGTGTTTGAGACGGCGGGCAACGCGCATCCCTACATGTGTCATAGGAATCTTGGGAATCACGCGCAGGGGATCGGCTTCGATATAGGACAATGCCTGCCGGTGCATCTCATCCTCTTCGGTCGCGCCCGGTTGCATGAAGATATTTCCCTCCACCAGCTTCAGCAGCTCATGAAGCACCTCTAGCGGACTCAACATCTGTCCCTGTGTCTGCGCTGCCAGCACTATGGATGGGTTGGTAGTAACGCCGGCCAGTGGTACCGTTTGCGCCACATCCATGATAGAATTGAGAAAAGCGCTATCAACATAAAGGGCCATAAAACATGCTCCATTCTTCTCTATTCGCTGAAACCGTCCAACTTGCTATCGATGATCGCCTGCTGGTATTGAACTCGGCGGCAGATGCTTTCGTGCCAGTAGCCGCGCAGCGCATCCCAACCGGCGAACTTGTGCTGGCTGAAGACAACATCGCTGCTCTGCGCAACGTTCAAAAAACCTTGCGCGGCGACCGACTTCAAACCATGCGCGCCCGTCACGTTCCCTTTCATGAGTATACTCTACACGAAGCCCCCGCGACCATCAATGTCGCGCTCATGAACATTCTCTACCAGCCTGCTAACGCCTGGATACAATACGGCCTGCAACTGGCGGCCTACGCGCTCAAACCCGGCGGGCGACTGTACGCGCAGGGCGCGAAGGATCGCGGCATCCTCTCGCTGGCAAAGCATATGCAAACCCTGTTCGGCAATGTCGAAACGCTGAAAATTTCCAAAGGCGAGCGCGTGATTTGTTCAACTGTATCAGCAACTACACGCAATGCAATAGCAGACGCGACAGAGGACGCCATACAGCGCGTCCCTACATTGTTTGCGGGAGGCAAAATGGACGAGGGGACGCGCTTGTTAGTGGAGGCTTTGGAGGTGCGCGTGACCGATGTGGCGCTGGACCTGGGCTGCGGGGCAGGTTTCATCGGCGCGTATATCGCCCGTCATGCCACAAAAGGGCAGGTGACGATGGTTGATGCCAGCCTCGCGGCAGTCGATGCCGCGCGTCGCATGATCGAGCAAAACGGCCTGACCAACGCGCAGGTACTGCCCGGCGACGGCACTCAAGACCTGCTCGAACAGCGTTTCGACCTGGTTGTTACCAATCCTCCTTTTCACATAGGCGGCATCCAGACCACCAAGATTGCTGAACGCTTCATCCGCGAAGCCGCGCAGGCGCTGCGCCCGCGCGGCAGATTTTATCTTGTGGCGAATCGCTTCCTGAAATACGAGCCAACCATGCGCGAATGTTTTAAGGTGGTGGAAGAGGTGGCGGGGAATACACGGTTTAAGGTGTTATGCGCTTCTGATTCTTGAAGATGTATAATCTGAATAGAAGCTATCACAGATAGTATAGCTTCTTGTCTCTACAAAACGAACCAGTATCCAGAAAAAGGAGGATTTTATGAACCCACGTCTCAGATATGCCAAAGCCGCGCCGGGAGTCTATCAGGCCATGATGCGCCTTGAAGAATACGTTGACCACTGTGGTTTAGAGCTTTCGCTTCTCAGGCTCGTCCAGATACGCGCATCGCAGATCAATGGATGCGCTTTTTGCCTGGACATGCATACAATAGATGCTCGCGCCGAGGGTGAGAGCGAGCAGCGTCTCTACCTACTTACTGGCTGGAGAGAGGCCCCATTTTACAGCGAGCGAGAACGCGCGGCCCTCGAATGGACCGAGGCGCTCACGCTGGTCGCCGACAGCCAGGTTCCCGATGAAGTCTACGAACATGTTCGTCCTCACTTCACCGACGAGGAACTGGCAAACCTCACGCTTGCTGTCACTACCATCAACTCATGGAACCGCCTGAATGTAGCCTTCCGCACTCCTGCGGGTACCTATCATCGCAGGCAGGCGGCTACACACTAGCGACCACCGCCTCACCCCAGGGCAGGGGCAGAGCTACAGCTCGTACCCTGCTACGATGGACGAGATTGGGGGTAGGCGAAGGCCAGGGCTTGCCCCCGCCTTGGGGTGGTAGGGTGGAGGATATGTGGGATAGCTATTCAATTTGCAGGAAAGAACCATGATCGAGGTATATCCTGGCCTGAAAAATTTATTTGGAGCGAACATTGATACCCTGTGATGAAGGTGGTATAATCAGAACCAGACAGTTAGGTTTTTTGTTCGACTGACCTAAAGACGATTCTATAGATAGCTCCAGGCCACGCCTTGAGAGAAAGGAGCCAGCCATGCAAAGCTACCAGCCGATTTTCGAGGCCATCTGGCAACACTGCGCCGCCCAGGGGTGGTATGGAGCAGAAATGTTGAGTCCTGAGTGGAGAGACGTGCGGGAGGGTGATCCGCGTCGAAGCAGCCTTGAGTTCCCTCCGGCCACGGAAGCACAGGTGCAAGAAAGGGAGAACCAGCTTGGATTGCGGCTTCCTCCTATGCTACGTGCCTGCTATACCGAATTGGCGAATGGCGGATTCGGGCCAGGCTACGGTCTGCGGAGCATCATAGACGGATGTGAGTATCCGGACGATCTGCTGGAACACTATCTGGCGATCTGTGAGGAGCGGGAAGTGCTGGGTCTGGATATGATGACCGCCTCTCAAGGAGGCACACACGTCTTCACGATCCCCTTCGAGCAGTGGGTGTGTGCAGCACTTCCACTCATCGAAGAGGGCTGTGCGATGACGCTGTGCCTGGATACCGCCAGTGGCAGCATCTTCCGCAAGGAAGCATCCGCTACCGGCTATACCTTTGAGTATATAGCTCCCACCTTTGAGGCGCTGCTGGGACTGTGGCTGTCGGATGAATTATACCCTCATAAAAGCCACAGCTTGTTCCTGACCGAGCTAAAATAGCAGAAGTGATCTCCCGCTTATCCCTGCCATCACGACTTCCCCGGTTTGGGAGGCGGGAAGAATTTGATCTCTACTTGCGTAATATCCTCTGCTGAAACCATTTGCCTTTGTTTGGCTCGTGTATCATCCGGGTTAAAGGTGAAGGTGGGTTGCCACACCTGGAAATCGAACTTGCCTTGATTAGCCGGGCTGACCTCGGCCCGAAAATCATTGAGCCAGCCGCGCATCTCAGGGCCACACAATTTACAGACGCTCACCTGGGTGAAGATGAAAATATAAACCTTCGAGGCTTTATCCAGCTCTCCACTGCGCTGCAAATCCTGAAGGGTCGTCGGGATAAATCCCCCGGCATCATGAAGTTTGCGCTCGACGTGATTGACGTTCTTGTCCAGGTCTGTTCCCTTCTCGCCAGTGATGATCCCCGAGGTGGTAGCAGAGATGGGTGATCCGTCTGCATACTCGATCACGATCTGGCCCATGCCCAGGTTCCTGCCATAGGTGGGATGCTTCAACCGATTATCCTGCACCGGTTTTGCCATCGTATCGAAGACGTACTGCTGGACATCATCAAGACTGGTAAGTTGCTGCGGGCTATTGTTGCCACCACCCGGCGTTTTGCCAACCGAGGCGAACATAAGCAGCCCGACAATGACTCCCAACCCCAGGAGCAGGAATCCCAGCCAGCGAATACAACCGCCTTGCGTGACTTGCTGTTCTGGATTCATATGTTGCATACGCTTTCCCCCTAGTGTATACCGTCAGGTTGTGTCTATATCTGGATGTTTCTAACGCAAATATACTGCATTGCTGCCCGAATTTCATCAAATTCACCTCAGAATTCTGGGACGTGGTTATTTTGTAGCCGATAATGGCTTGCCATGATAGAATGTACCTGATGAATATTCCCGATCAAAGTCGGCAATGGCATTCTTCGCCGCACTCAGAATCCTACTGCCACGCTGAGATTCTTCGCTGCGCTCAGAATGACAGGCGCAGCGAAGAATGACAGATCAGGAACAGTCCCGGTCGTTACTATTCATCAGCAATGAAAATGTGAGGTATAGCCTGTGCGCAACTACTCCGAGGACGCCCTGGCTCATCGTGATAGCCCACATGGAGCAATTAACATGCCCACCCAACCCACTACGCGCTCTCGCCATACCTTCTCCTGGCTCCTTTTGATTCTCGCCAACACCCTGTGGGCGTGCAGCTACGTGGCGGCCAAATTCGCGTTGCGCGACGTGTCCGTGAATATCATGAATGCCCTGCGCATGGTTATCGCCGCGCTGGTCTTGTTGCCTTTTTTGATTGCGTGGCGCAAAGACCTCAACTTGACGCGCAAAGATTTGCCCCAACTGGCGCTGCTGGCGGCGATAGGCTTTGTCATCAATAAAATCCTGGAGTATGGCGGTTTATCACTTACAACGGCTTCGGATGTGGCACTGCTCATTGCCAGCGAGTCGATTTTCACAGCCGCGCTCTCCTGGCTGCTGCTGCGCGAGCGTTTCAGGCCGCTTACGGGTGTGGCGCTCTTGCTGGGGCTGGCCGGGGTATATTTGATCGTCGAGCGCAGCGTCATTCCCAATATCCCACCGGGTGGCGGCGCTTTGCGCATCGTGGGCGACCTGATGGTGGTGCTGGCCCTGGTTTTCGAGTCGTTCTATACTGTGCGCGGCAAAGCCTTGCTGGTCAAACACCCACCTCTATTGATTACGGCGGTTGCCATCGTGGGCAGTACTATTTTCTGGATACCGCTTGCCGGAGTCGATATTGCCCTGCATGGCTGGCACGCGCCAGGTCTGCTGGCATGGCTCAGTATTGGCTGGCTCGCCATCATGTCAACGGTCATCGCCTACCTGGCCTGGTTCAAAGGGCTGGCAAAGATTGATGGTTCGGCGGCGGCATCCACGCTCTTTATTCAACCATTGCTGGGAACAACCCTGGCGATCCTGTTGTTGGGCGATCAGCTTTTACCTACCACCATCGTCGGGGGAATAATGATCATCGCCAGCGTGTATCTACTATCGAGGTGATGAAACAACATGAGCATCAATCTATATTTGAACGGCACAATCTATACGATGGATGCCGCGCAGCCGCGCGCGCAGGCTATCGCCATTGATACGACCAGTGGGCGCATCCTGGCGGTTGGCAGCGATGACGAGATACGCCGCGTGGGTGATAGAAACGCGCAGGTCATTGACTTGCGCGGCAAAGCGATGCTGCCCGGCTTCATCGACGCGCATATTCACCTGCTTTCAGAAGCCTATCGCTCCTATTATATCAACGCCGAGCGATGCACAAGCGAGGATGAAGTGGCGGAAATGGTGCGCCAGCGCGCCGCGCAGACACCGGCGGGACAGTGGATACTCGGCGGCCAGTGGTATAAGGGTCTGTGGCCCGATCAACGTTTTCCAACCCGCGCTTCCCTCGATGCCGCCGCGCCGGGGCATCCCGTCGCCCTGTGGAGCAAAGATGGGCATTTGCTATGGGTCAACTCGCTGGCCCTGCAACGCGCCAATATCAGCGCGGCCACGCCGGAGCCGTCCAACGGCGCGATCTTGCGCGACAGCGACGACAACCCGACGGGCGTCTTGCAAGAGCAAGAGGCCACCTCGCTCGTCTACAACGTCATTGACCGGCACGACTCAAAGCTGACACGCCACCTTGTCGAGGGCAAACTGCAAGAGCTGCAAAGTAGTGGCATCACCAGTATTCACGATATCGAGGATGACGAAGCGTTGCGCCTCTTCCAACAGTTGCGCGATACAGGCGTATTGAAGACGCGCGTGCAGATGATCCTGCCGCGCCTCGTGCTGCCAGAGCTGCGCGAGATCGGCTTGCAGGCGGGTTTTGACGACGACATGTTGCGCCTGGGCGGTATCAAAATCTTTGCCGATGGTACGCTCGGTTCGCAGACCGCCGCCATGCTGGATGGCTTCGAGGGCAACCCGGACAATCGCGGCATCCTGGCAATCTCCGAACAGGAGATGCGCGAGACGGTCAGCGCGGCTGCCTCTATGGGCATCAGTATAGCCATTCACGCCATTGGAGACCGCGCCGCCCGCGTCGCGCTCAACTCTATCGAACTGGCGCAACGCCAGCTTGCCGACGCTGGTTCAGATGCCCAGGCCAGAACGGCGAAATTGCGCTATCGCCTGGAGCATGTGCAATTGATCGCCCCCGAAGACTTGCAGCGAATGCAGCGCATGGGCGTGATCGCCTCGGTGCAGCCCTTCCACGCCGTCGCTGACCGCGATGTCGCCGAACGCTACTGGGGCCAGCGCCATCGCCGCGCCTACGCTTATCGCACCATGCAGCAAATGGGCATCCCGCTCGCGCTCGGCTCCGACGCCCCCGTCGAAACCTTCGACCCGCTGCGTATCCTTTACGCCGCCACAGCGCGTAATAATACAGAGACCAGACAACGCCCACCCTGGCTGCCCAACCAGGCCCTGCCCATCGCTCAAGCCTTATGGGCCTACACGCTGGGAGCCGCCTATGCCGGAGCCGAAGAGGACAGCAAAGGCTCGTTGACGATAGGAAAATTAGGCGATGCCGTAGTATTACGCGAAGATTTATTGAGCGTACCACAGGAAAAGATGCCTGAGAACGGCGTGCAGGCCACAATAGTAGGAGGGAATGTTGTCTATGGGGAGGTGTAGATGTTGGCAAAGAGGAATGTTATAAGCTATAATGTAGTTACAAATGTGACTACAAAGGAGGATATTATGAAAACTCTAGGAGTACGCGAATTAAAAGAACGCATTAGCGAGATATTGCGTCTGGTTGAGGAGGAAGGTGAGACTATCGAAGTAACGAAACGCGGAGAGGTCGTTGCTCATTTGATACCGGCTCGCAAAGCCGCACCCGCCTCAGAATCAACAGAAGATGATGCCTGGACTGACCTGGACCGTCTTTCAGCCGAAATAAGCGCACATTGGCCTGTGGGTCTCAGTGCTGTTGATGCAGTGCGCGATGCGAGGCGAGAACTTTAATGGATGGTTCGGTTGTGGTAGATGCGAGCGTTTTAACAAGTTGGCTGGTTGCTTCTGACACGAATCATAAAGCGAGTCGTCTCTGGGTAGAGCAATATAATGCCACTGGTGGTCTTTTAGTAGCTCCTGCCATTTTAGTGATAGAAGTAGCTGCTGCAATTGCCAGACCTACAGGACAACCTGAACTGGCAAAGGCGGCTGTAAAAAAACTAAACTTGGTTCGAACTCTGCGACTTGTAGCTGTAGGTTCAGTATTTGCGCGATCCGCTGTCACTATCGCTGCCGATTTGCGTCTACGCGCTGGCGATAGCACTTATGTAACTATTGCGCATAAGCTGCATATTCCCTTAGTGAGTTGGGACAAGGAGCAATTAAACCGAGCAGCAGTTCTCATATCTACATATTCGCCTGAAACTTACCCGTTCTAAATCCGTAATTAAGGAGTGCCATTTTCACTCATTATACAGAAGGCCATCGCATGACATTTACAGCGGGATTGCTCTTATTTTTCGCCGCTCTGCTGGGCGGCACGCTCAATTCAGTGGCGGGCGGCGGTAGTTTTATCACTGTGCCGTCGCTGATTTTCGCGGGCGTGCTGCCTGTACAGGCCAATACGACCAGCACGGTTGCGCTGTGGCCGGGTTCGGTCGCCAGCATAGCTGCGTATCGCCACGAACTGGCGAAGCTCAACCGGGTAGTGATTTTGACGCTGGGCATCACCAGCCTGGTCGGAGGTATTCTGGGGGCGCTGCTGCTGCTTTCGACTTCTCAGAGTACCTTTCTTTACCTTTTGCCTTATTTGATGCTGGTAGCAACGCTGCTATTCGCCTTTAGCCCGCGCATCACAAAGTTGTTGCGCAGCCGTTCAACGGCTACTCACAATAGCATCTATTCCCAGGAGATAGCGGATAAAACGTCTACTATCTCGCGGCGTTCTCTGATTGCTCTTTCGTTCATTCAACTCATTATCGCCGTGTATGGCGGCTATTTCGGAGGTGGCATCGGCATTATGATCCTGGCCTCGCTGGGCATCATGGGCATGGAGAATATCCATGAAATGAACGGTATGAAGACGGTGTTACAGACTGGCATCAATGGCGTGGCTGTAATTACCTTCATTCTTGCCAGGGCGGTCGTGTGGCTTCCGGCGCTCGTCATGATTACGGGCGCGATTTTGGGCGGCTATGGCGGCGGGTATTTCGCGCGCAAACTCGATCCACAGGTGATACGAGTGTTTGTAATTCTTGTCGGCACAGGTATGACGATTTACTTTTTCTTACGCAGTATAGGGATACTATGAAACAACACGATAGCAGCACGGACGCAACAGATCGGTCTTTACTTACTACTACCACTCCAACCGAGGAGATCAAACAGGCGGGTACGCCCGCTAAAAGCGCAGGCGGCCAGGAGTTGCCCAATAAGTGGGTAGTCTTTGTGATTCTGGCTATTGGCATCTTTATGGCAACGCTCGATTCCTCTATTGTCAACATCAGCCTGCCAACCATCGCGCACTTCTTCGGCGTGCCACTGAATGGCGCGGTTGAATGGATTATTATCGCCTACCTGGTAGTTACCGCCGGCGTGCTGCTCACCGTAGGACGTTTAGCCGATATGATCGGGCGCAAGCCGATCTGGGTCGCCGGACTCATTATATTCACGGGTGGCTCGGCCATCTGCGGGGCCTCGGTATCGCTTGGCATGTTGATTGCGGCACGCGCCCTGCAAGGATTGGGCGGCGCATTCATCATGGCGATCAGTCCGGCCATGCTCACAAGCGCCTTCCCTGCCCGCGAGCGCGGACGCGCCCTGGGCATGAATGCCGTTATCGTAGCGTTAGGCGTAAGCGTCGGCCCGACGCTGGGCGGCATCATCACCGAGAATTTCTCGTGGCGCTGGATTTTCTACGTCAACGTCCCGCTTGGCATCATTGGCATTATCGCCACGCTGCGTATATTGCAGGAAAGCGGGAGCAAGGGCGAGAGGCGTTTTGATCCCGTCGGCGCGCTTTTGTTGGCAATTGGGCTGGTTGGGCTGACGCTTGGCCTATCCTTTGGACAGGAATGGGGCTGGAACTCTCCATTGTTGATTAGCACCCTGGTCATCAGCGCGCTTGGCTTCATCGGGCTGGTCTTTGTGGAGCGGCGCATCTCCAATCCTATTATTGTTTCTGCCCTGCTGCGCAGCCGCGTTTTTCTCTCCGCCAATATCAGCCTGATTCTGAGCTTCCTGGCGCTCTTCGCGGTAAGCTTCATGCTGCCCTTTTACCTGGAAGAGTTGCGCGGCTACTCTACTTTGCAGGCCGGGTTGCTGCTAACGCCCTTACCGTTGACTATCGCCGTGATCGCTCCTTTTAGTGGCATCATGGCCGACCGCATCGGCACGCGCTGGCTGGCTTCGGCAGGGCTGGCGATTGCCTGCATCGGGCTGGTGTTCATTAGCCAGTTGAACGCGCAAAGCTCAACCTTCGATATTATCTGGCGGCTGGTCTTCACGGGCGTGGGGCAGGCTATATTCCAGTCGCCCAATAACAGCGCCTTGATGGGGGCGGCACCGCGCGAGCATCAGGGCAGCGCGGCTGGCTACCTGGCGACGGGCCGCGTCGTCGGGCAAAGTGTGAGCGTCGCGCTGGCAGGCGCTATCTTCACCAGCCTGGGTGGCGCAACGGCGGGCGCGCTGCTGGTTTCCAATCAATTTCACCCCACGCTCTCGCCCGCGCATATCAGCCAGTTGCAGCAGACCTTCGCCAGTGGCTTTCATGCCGCCTTCATCGTGTGCGCCTGCATAGCCGCCGTTGGTGTCTTCACATCGCTGGTGCGAGGAAAAGTATGAACCGCACGGATCGCCTGTTAGCCATCGTTCTCGAATTGCAGGGCAAAGGCAGGCAGCGCGCCGAAGACCTGGCCGCCACCTTCGAGACGAGCAAGCGCACCATCTACCGTGATGTGCTGGCATTGGGGGAAGCGGGCGTACCCATTGTCTCTATACCCGGCCAGGGCTATTCGCTGATGAAAGGCTACTTCCTGCCGCCTCTCAGCTTTAGCACCGACGAGGCCACCATGCTTTTGCTGGGCAGCGACCTGATGGCGCAGAGCTTCGACGCGCAATATCGCGCGGCGGCGCAATCCGCCAGCCGTAAAATCGAGGGCGTCTTGCCCGATAAGCTGCGCGACGAAGTGCATTACCTGCAAAACAGCATCATCTTCGTAGCGGGAGCGCCCGCTACGCCAGAAAGTAAGCATCGCATACTGTTGCTACAACAACTGCGCCGCGCCATCATCCAACATTCAACCGTGCGTTTTTGCTACCACACTCCCCACGCCCGCGAAGGCAGGGGCGAGCAGACGACCCGCGAGGCCGATCCCTACGGCCTGGTTCATTTTCCCAGCGGCTGGCTCCTGGTAGCCTATTGCCATCTGCGCCAGGACATCCGCAACTTCCGCCTGGACCGCATAGACGGGCTGGAACTCCTCTCCCAGACATTCCAACGCCCCGCCGGTTATACAATGCGCCCTGACCCCGAACGCCAGCGCGAGGCTCGCTCTATGACAGTACGTGTCCTCTTCGATTCTGAGATTGCGCGCTGGGTACAGGAAGGACGTTCCTACTACGTCACCCACGAAGAGGAAACCCCCGACGGCCTGCTGGTCACGCTCCAGATACGCCAGGAAAGCGAAATCCTGCACTGGCTGCTAAGCTGGGGCCAGCACGCGCGCATATTGGAGCCAGAGTCGCTGCGCCAACGTGTAGCGGATGAGGCAGCAGGAATGCTGCGGAATTACAAGGTTCCGTAGAAGAGGCCCGTTCGTCCTGATGAAATTTGACAACCAAAACCGGTAAGGGGACGGGGATACGTCCTATTACCGGTTTTGGTTGTCAAAATCCATCAGGACGGAGGACACACACATTACCTGGTTTGATTGGTAATATTCATCAGGATGTGATGCCCCGCCTCTTATTACCTCATTCGATTGTCAAAATTTATCAGGGTAGCGCGAGGGATCAGCAATTGCTTAAATTCTCGCGGTAAACACAGGGTTTGAGCTTTTCTTGAAGTTATATATGTAGAGAGAAAAGAAGAACCTGTATATCTGCCGCCTTTCTTTCTCATAATCTGTCGCCAGAGGAGGAGCATTGATGATGCAATCGTTGCCCCCGGATTCTGCACAGGCGCAGCTTGCGGAGATTATTGAGGTTGCGCGTACAGGAGATCAAAAGGCTTTCACACAGTTATACGAGCATTACAACGCTCCTATTTGCACCTATATCGCGCATTACATAGGAAATGATGAGGTAGGGCGAGACCTTGCTCAAGAGACCTTTATCCGCGCCTGGAAAGGGTTGCCAAAGCTACAGGGAGATATTTCCTTTCGACCCTGGCTTTATCGTATCGCTACCAATGTGGCGCGAACACACCTTCAACGCGAACGCCTGGTGAACTGGCTCCCCCGCAAGGGTGAGCAGAAGAATAGTCCACAAAGTGTCCTGAGCGTCGCCGGACCAGAAGAACAGATCGGCGAGCAGGATTGTATTACTCAGGTGCTGGCAACCCTACCCCCGCAGCCGCGCATGTGCCTGCTACTCCAACATGTTGCTGGTTTCTCACAGCGCGAGATTGCTACCATTCTGAGCATCAGCGAAAAGAGTGTCAGCGCCTACGTGAGCAGAGGGCGCGAGCAATTTCGTCTCACCTATTTCCAATTGAAAGGAGAGTCCCTCCGATGAAACAGCTATATATCACTCCATGTTCTTTCTGGGTCGAGAGCCTTGCCGCCACCCATCCTGATGATTTAACGCTCTTTGAGCGCGTCGCGCTCAAGAACCATATGGCATCCTGCCCAACCTGTACGGCTATTCGCGCCGAATATGAAGCAATGGGTAGCAGGATTAGCCAACTGCGCACAGTCGAACCGCGACCGGAGCTGCCACCTGCTCTGCTCAAACTCTGGCAAAAGCAAAAGGGCAAAAGGGCCGCAGTTTCCAGCTTGACAGAGGAAGAGCAGGTAGAGATTGCTGATGATGCTCCTGTACCGCAATCCATGCCATCTCTGCCTCCCAGGCGCAGACCACGCAGAGGGGTACTCATCCAGGCAATAGCGGCAGTATTGATTGTATCTGTTTTGCTTGGCGGGTTTCTAGTCGTCTTTGCCTCGCATCGCGCAAAGACAGGAGAATCATCTCCAGCCCCGGCCTGGAAGATCGTAGACAGCCAGGACCCCGGAGCAACCGAGAACATATTGCACGCGGTAACAGCCGTCTCAGCAAACGATGTCTGGGCCGTAGGGGAAACTTCTAGCAGTGGTTATATTGACCAACCCATTCACATGCTTATCAGCTCAGATGCGCTTATTGAACATTGGAATGGTAAGCAGTGGAACGTTATTCCAGGTCCTAACCCTGCTCTTATTAAGCCGTCGTTGCACGCGCTGAACGCGCTTTTTGGGGTAGCGGCTATCTCTATGAACGACGTATGGGCAGTGGGAGAAACCTACCAGTACGGCCAGTTAGGAATGGTGCTATCCCAAAATGGGCTAGATGACCAGGTTCAGGGATTGATAGAGCACTGGAATGGAAGACAGTGGAGCATCGTCCCACTTCCAAAGGTTGCGAAATCGTACAGTTTTTCTGCGGTTGCAGCCATCTCGTCAAATGATGTCTGGGCAGTAGGCGATGTTATTGCACATTGGGATGGAGCTAAATGGAGCATCGTTCCCGGTCCAAGTCTAGGAACAAATCAAAGTTCTGCATTTAGCGCGCTCGCAACCGTTTCTGCTAGAGATGTCTGGGTCGTCGGAGGTTCCTTCGGCAGTACTAGCGGGCAGTCACTCATCGCTCATTGGGATGGGACTAGCTGGAGCATTGTCAAAAGCCCCGATGCTCAGAGCATTCTTTCTAGTATGGCAGTCATTTCTTCAAATAATATCTGGGCAGTAGGGGATACAACTGGTAATGGACACGGGTACGGTCAGGTGGCACAGCCGCGCATTGAACACTGGAATGGGGCGCAATGGAAGATAGTAAATAGTCCCGGTGTTCCCTTTTATAATAGTATCCTTTCCGCAGTAGTAGCCATCTCACCGAATGATGTCTGGGCAGTAGGGGAGGCTCCTCACGGATACCC